>JBOHTL010000330.1:0-4180 GCA_050733735.1 Gemmatimonadaceae bacterium | reverse complement strand
ATGCTGAACACCTCGCGATGGCCGAGGAAGTACTCGTCGAGCTCACGCTGCGTCTGCTCGAGGATCGGATGCGTTCCGTCTTCGGGGCTCTCCCCGCAGATGCGCTGAACCCGCTCGAGCTGCGTGGGCAGCATGGGACGGTCATGGAACTCACAAAGGACGAGACCACGATCGCCGGCAACGGCGAGCATCGCGCCGAGTGGGGTGCTCAACCGCTGCGAGCGGAGCGCCATGCACGCATTATACGTAAGTTCGACCCATGACGACACGCCACAACCATCTGGCCGCGGCCGGCGTCACGCTGGCGGTCTTCGTCCTGTACCTGGTCACCCTGTCCCCGGGCGTCGCCATGTGGGACGCCGGCGAATACATCGCCGCCGCGGCGTCGCTGGGGATTCCGCACCAGCCGGGAAACCCGATGTTCGTGCTCATCGCGCACGCCGCGGGCCTCCTGCCCCTCTCGGACATCTACGCCGTTCGGATCAACGTGCTGGCAGCGCTGTCGGGCGCCGTCGTCGCGGGACTGTGGTTCCTGTGCGGCGAACGGCTCCTTCGCGCGGTGGTGCCGACCAAGTGGCTGCGATTCGTTGCAGCGGGCGCGGGCGCGGTGCTGGGGGCGACCGCCTTCACCGTCTGGAACCAGAGCGTCGTCATGGAGAAGGTGTACCCGCTCGCGCTGGTGGGCCTGGCGCTGGTGTCCTGGCTGATGCTGCTCTGGCTTGACGCCGAGGATGAGCGAAAGGCGGACAGACGGCTCGTCCTCCTGGCGTACGTGTGCGGGTTGACGTACGCGATTCACCCCGCCGGACTGCTGCCCGTTCCCGCCATCGCCTTGGCGGCGCTCCGCCATCGCCCCGCGTTGATCCGCCGGTGGAAGCTCGTCGCCGTGCTCGGCGCAGCTTTCCTCGGAGGCACGACGCCCTTCGCCATGCTCGCGATTCGCGCGGCACACCAACCGTACGTGAACGTCAGCGCGGTGAGCGCGTGCGAGGACGGCAGCATCGCGGCGGCATGCACGTTCAGCGCGGAGACGGCACGGCGTCTCAAGGGAACGATCGAGCGCGAGCAGTACGGCGGGAACGCCGTTCTGCAGCGCCGCGGCCCGATCTCCGCGCAGATCGGGATGTTCTGGCTGTACTTCAAGTGGCAATGGATCCGCGACGTCGCGCGCTCCTCGCCAACGACGCAAACGGCGCTGGCGGCGACAATGCTGCTCCTGGGCGTTTTTGGCGTCGTCGCTCTCCGAGGAGCACCCGCAGGCGACGCGGGACGGCGAAGAGGCGCAGCGTCATTGCCGGATGAGCACCACCCCGCTTTCGCATGGTACTTCGGCGTGCTGGCAGTCACGTTCACGATCGCCCTCATCTACTACCTGAACTTCCGCTACGGATTCTCGCAGCGCCCCGACCTCGGGAGTCTCGTGGACCGCGAGCCGCGTGATCGCGACTACTTCTACATGTGGACGTTTTCGCTCTGGGGGCTGCTCGTGGCCATCGGTCTGGCGTCGCTGTTGCGCACGTTCCGGCGGGAGATCGCCGCCGTGGCGCTCGCCGGCGTTGCCGTGATTCCGCTGGCCGCCAACTGGAGCGCGGCGTCGCGCACGGGAGAACAGTTCACGCAGGCGTGGGCGCGTGACATCCTGATGTCGCTCGAGCCGAACGCGATCATCATCACGAACGGCGACAACGACAGCTTCCCGCTGTGGTACGCGCAGGCCGTCGAGCATCTCCGGCCGGATGTGACGGTCGCGCTCACACCGTATCTGGACATGCCGTGGTACGCGCGCCAGCTCAACCAGCGGGACAGTCTCTGGAATCTCAGCGACGAACAACTCGACACGATTCCCTACCTGTACGAGGCGCGTCAGCCCATGCAGTTCCAGCATGGCGCGATCACGGCAAGCATCCCACCCGGCATCATGACGCGCGCGCAGCTGCTCGTGCTCCAGGCCATCAAGGATTCCTTCCCCGCGCGCCCGGTCTACTTCTCCGTCGGCGGCTATGGCCGGGATCTCGGGCTGGAGCCCTACATCAAGCGCGTCGGCCTCGTCGAGAAGCTCGAGTCACGAGCCGTCGCGGAGGACGGCGATACCATTCCCACATCCACCGGCTTCGTCGACGTGCCACGCTCGCTCGAGCTGTGGCAGAAGTACGCGGGCGCGCGGCAGGTGGTGCGCGAAGGCGAATGGATCGACGGCGGCTCGTCGCAGATCCCGCTGTACTACGCCTTCGTGGGACAGGAGCTGGCCATCGCGCTCGATTCCATGGGCAGACGCGCCGAAGCCGCGGAGGTGCTCCAGCTGGCGCGCGAGGTCGCCGCTACGGTGCTGTCGACGCGGGCGACCGGGGTGGGCCCGACGGAATAGCGAACGTCACGATCGCGTCACTGGCTTTCCACGTCTCACCGTCGCCGCCGGCGGCGATGGTGACATACTGCCGGCCGTCCGCGCCGCGATAGGTCATCGGCGTCGCTTTCCCGCCGCCCGGGAGATCCGCGCTCCAGAGCTCCCGGCCGGTCTCGATGTCGAAGGCGCGGAACGTCACGTCCATCGTCGCCGCCATGAAGACCACGCCACCGCCCGTGACGATCGGGCCGCCGAGATTCGGCGGCAGGGGCGTCTCCCAGGCTTTCGTCCCCGTGCGCAGGTCGATGGCGACCAGCGCCCCCGGCGCCCACGGCACGCACATGTCGGCGGGCGGCACGAACAGGATCTTGCGACGCATGATGTAGGGCGTGCCGCGCATCCGCGTGTCCTCGTAGCCGATGCGGGACCGCTGCTCGCGCAACGAGTCGAGGTTCGCCCCGTCCGCGGGAATGAGCTGCACCACCGCGGCCAGACGATTCACCGGAACGACGGCGATCTGTCGCGATGGGTCGAAGGCGAGACCTCCCCAGTGCGCGCCCCCGACGTTGGACGGAACGACCAGCGTGCCCTCGAGCGATGGCGGTGTGAAGATTCCCTCATTGCGAACGCCGTGAAGAAGCGCGCTGCAAGCCTCGCTGGTGGTCGTCGCATCCCAGCGATGCGGACTCAATGCCGGGAGCGACGAGAAGGGCTGCGTCGGCCACGCGCGCTCACCCGGCACGGTGCTCGCGGGAACACGCCGCTCTTCGACGGGGAAGATCGGCTCGCCCGTCTCGCGATCGAGCACGAACATCATTCCCGTCTTCGTCGTCTGAATGACCGCCGGCCGGCCGCGCACCGTGGCCAGCAGCGGCGGCGACGCGTTGTCATAGTCCCACAGGTCGTGATGCACGGTCTGGAAGTGCCAGACCACCTGCCCCGTCGACGCGCGCAGCGCCACGATCGAGTTGGCGTAGTCGTTGCGGCCCAGTCGCTCGCCGCCGTAGTAGTCGGGACTCGCGGAGCCGGTCGGAACGTAGACCATGTCGCGTTCCGGGTCCGCCGCGATCACGCTCCATGCGTTCGCCGCGCCGGTGCGATGCGCGTTCGGACCTTCCCAGGTGCGATACGCAGAATCGCTCGGCGAACGCGGCACGGGATCCCAGGACCACCGCAGCGCACCCGTGCGGGCGTCGAAGGCGCGGACCTCGCCGGACGCCGCGTCGGTGCGCCCGTTGTCGGCCACCGCCGACCCGACCACGACGAGGTCGTTGATGATCGCCGGCGGAGATGTCACCTCGTACTCGGTGTCGTTCTGCGGCGCGTTGTGCAGTCCACGCCGCAGATTCACGACGCCGCTGTCACCGAAGGAGGCGATCGGCCGTCCGGTAGCAGTGTCGAGCGCAAAGAGACGCGCGTCCACCGTCGCGTAGAGTATTCTGTCGCGCCAGTGGCTTACGCCTCTGCTCGCAAAATCGCCAAACCGTGCCTCCGCTGGCGCGCGCGCGTCGAACGTCCACTTTTCCCGGCCCGTGACAGGATCGAGCGCGATCACCTTGCCCAGCGGGGTCGCCAGGTACATGACGCCATTGACGACGATCGGCGTGGTTTCCAGCGATCGTCTGCGACCGGCGGGGAGCGGCTCGCCGGTATGGAATGTCCACGCGACACGCAGCCGTGTCACATTGTCGCGATTGATGTCGGCGAGCGGCGAGAAGCGTGAGCCCAGCGCATCGTAACCGTATGCGCGCCATTCGGAGGCGACCGTGTGTTGCAAGGGCATCGATGCGCCGACGCGCGCGCCACGCGGCCGTGCGCAACCGAGCAGCACCAGCG
>JBOHTL010000329.1:0-4465 GCA_050733735.1 Gemmatimonadaceae bacterium | reverse complement strand
GCGTCCTGTCGCGGCCAATTGTGACCGTTGAAGGCACAGTGCACTCAGGCGGCGGCCTACCGTCCGTCGCCTGAGGCCACGTGCTCCCGCATTGGGAGGTAGTGCTCCCATGATGGGAGCACTGTAGATTGCCCCATGCGGGTCATCGCCAAACGTACGCTGCGGCAGTTCTGGGAAGCCAGCTCCAGAAACGCCGGCGCCCGCAGCGCGCTTGAAGACTGGTTCGCACAGACCAGCGAGGCAGATCGGGCCACTCCTGCTCAGCTGAAGGAGCAGTTTGGCGACGCATCCATTCTCAAGGGTGGGCGAGTCGTCTTCAACATCGCGGGGAACAGGTATCGCCTGGTCGTCCGCATCAACTATCCGTATCGCGTGGTGTACGTGCGGTTTGTCGGCACCCACGCCGAGTATGACGCGATCGATGCCAATACCATCTGAGGGCGCTTCCATGGGTGTCACAGTCGCACCGATCCGGACCGAGCGTGATTACAATCGCGCGCTGGCGGAGATCGAGAGTCTCATGGACGCCGAGCGCGGGACGCCGGACGGCGACCGGCTCGATGTTCTGGTCACGCTGGTAGAGGCCTACGAGGCCCGGCGCTGGGTCATCGATCCGCCGGATCCCGTGGAGGCCATCAAGATCCGCATGGCGCAGCGCGGCCTCACCCGCCGATACCTGGAGCACATCATCGGGAGCAGCGGACGTGTATCGGAAGTGTTGAACGGCAAGCGCTCGTTCAGCATCGACATGATGCGTCGTCTGCACGCGGAGCTCGACATCCCCGCCGCGAGCTTCCTGCGATACCCGGCTCCGCGAAAGAGCGCGACGGCAAAACGGCGGAAGCGATCCGCTTGACGCCGACGGCGGCACCGAGACGGCGACGGATCGTCGCTGGTCTTCTGGACGGGTGCCGTGCTCGCGGAGCGCTACTTCATCGATCGCGAGAGCGGGTTCTGAACAGCCGCGGTGACAGACGCGGCCAATTGCTCGACGAGGGCGAGGTCTCCTTCGTCCGCGATCTCCCGTCGCGCGGCTCTCGTCACTGCTTTCACCTGCTCAGCCACCACGTGACGCAGGGCGACAGGCACGATGCCCCCGAGCTCCCCCAGCGATTCGAGCAATTTCTTGGCGATGCCGGGGTTGGACGCGCCGTAATGCCGGATCTGGTCGAACGCGAGCCCAACGGCGCGCTCGAAAGACGTGTCGCGAGTCAGGAGGCGCACGGAGCGATCAGGGCTCGACCGCACCGTTGCGGGCCGCTGCCGGGTGCTCAGCGCGGCGAGCAGCTCCGTCAGGCGGTCGATGCACCGCATCGCCGTGGTCGGGTCGTTGATACCCGGCGACAGCGACTTCACCCCGATGTCTGAGATCTCCACCAACCCGAACTCCACGTCCTGCTCCGGGGTCCGCTCCGGCGCGAGGACGAATGCGGCGCGAATAAGGCGCGCGACGTCGTCGGTGACTCGCTGGGCCGGCCACACCGAGACCAGTGTCTTCCCGCGAAACGCGAACGTGCCCACGTGGAGGTCCATGCGAATGGTCAGCGGGTCGCGTTGGCCACCACCTGCCCGCCAGAGCGTTTCGGCGTGCACCGACTGGACATAACCTGATTCCGTGGCGGCGACCGTCGCCGGCTCACCCTCCGGTGTGACATCGCGCAGGTCTTCCTGTCGCTCCCGCGGTCCCCCGGCGTGCGTGCCGGGCGCGGGCTCGCCGGTGCTCTCCGGGAAGATCTCTGCGATCTGCCCGAGGGTGCGCCGCGTCTCCCGATGCAGAATGATCGAGACGCGAATGCTCTGTGCCGAGTGATTGATGAAGAGGATCAATGCCGCGATACTCACGAGCAGCAGCAGCAGCGCGATGATCACGCCGACCTGGGGCACGAAGGTCTGCATTCCGTCGCGTGGCGAGTGGATGGTCCGGAGGACCAGCAGCGTGTACGTGAAGGTCCCGATGAAGACGCCGAGCACCGCCTGATTCACGCGATCGGCGACGAAGCTGCGGAGCACGCGGGGGGTGAACTGGCTGCTCGCGAGCTGGAGCGCCACGATGGTCACGGAGAAGACGGTGCCCGTCACGGTGATCAGGCTTCCGGCGATCGCACTCCGGACGCCGCGCGCGCCTTCCGCGCCTCCGCCGAACAGCCACACCCGCGCGAAGCGACTCTCGGGAGACGGGGTCGGCACCTGGACCGCGACAAAGGCCAGGACTCCTCCAATCACCACGGCGAGCGTGGGGAGGAACCACAAGCTGTCGCGAACGCGGGTCCACGCGAGGCCAAGTCGCGAAGAGTGGGCGGTCGACACGACTACGTGTCAGCGTGCATGGTTGGACGTGGATTCAAGCCCGCCAGAGGGAGCATTTCTCGTTCCCGGTCACGGATCCATGCTATCGCTTTCCAGACGGCGAGTTTGTTCTTGCGCGGATGGAGCCGGCAATGGCAGACGGCAGCACCTGCGCCGGTATTGGGTCGGCCAGTGACCCGGACAGGACTGCCGCCAGCATCCAGCTCCTGAGGCTCACCAGAACTCAGGCGGAGAAAGGTCAGCGGGCGCGATCACACGGAGTTCCGGGAGGAAGAGGCACGACCGGCTACGTGAGCATGAACTGGCTTTCCTGCGCTTCCCGCGTACGGACCGCAGTATCGACCATACTGCCACTTCAGCGCAACCGCTCCGCAATCTGCCGCACCACGTCTGTTGCAACCCTGTGAGCCGAATCCGACATCTCGGCCTCACCAAGGTCGTAGGATCCCGCCCATCGGACAAAGCCATCGTCGGTCGACAAGACCCGCAACGTGACGCGAAGCCTTCCCCCCGAGCGCTGAATGCCGCCGTCCAGCACGAAGGCCACGCGCATTCTCTCCCCAAGAAGGCGGGCGTCTTCGATGGCATCGGGGGCGCGCGCATCCGCTATGCGAACCGCAAGCCCGGATTCCGCGAGGCCGGTGACCAGCTCTTCGCTCAGCGCCGCCGTCGCGTCGTCGGCGCCACCGATGGCGCGGAGTGGCAACACGGCAATCGATTGCCTGGGTGGCGAAGCGGTGCGCCCGATCGCCGCTGCCGCGCCGATCATGACGACGATAATCGCCGCCGCGGCAATCACGCGGGGCCTGCTCCTGAACAATCCGCGGTTCGACACGGACGGTGGGGTCGTCCACGCCTCGGGCACGTAGGGCGCGAGGGCCGCGTGCGTGGGGGGCGTCTCGTGTGACTCTCCCTTTCTCGCCGCTTGCACCTTCCGGGCAAGCTTGCGCGTCTCGGGAGCCGGCTCGACGCCGTACTCGGTCTTCAAACGTTGCTGCCAGTCCGCGTAGACCCGCAGCGCGCCCGCGCGATCGCCGTGACGATCGAGAATGCTCATCAGCCGTCGAATGCCATCTTCGTCGTCGGGTACCAACGCAAGCGCGCGGCGCGCCATGACCGAGGCCGCCTTGCGATCGCCGCGGTCTTCTTCCTCGCGCGCACACGCCCACGCCGCCGCGGCGGCATGACTGCGAAGCTGCTGTCGCTTCGCGCCCAGCCAGTCGTGGAACTCCTGTCCGACGCCTTCGGGAAAAAGCCCCTCGAGCAATTCACCGCGATACAAGGCGAGTGCGTCGCGAGGCTGCCCGGCAGTCACCAGGGCGCCAAGCGCGATGGCGTCGCACCAGAGTCCCTCCGACGCCATGCGTAGCTCTCCTTCGCCGCGATTGACGATCACGTCGGCGCCCAGTGTCTCGCGGATCGCCGCTATCGCCTTGCGCAGCTGAGCGCGCGCCGTCTCCTGGGGCAGCTCGGGCCAGAACAGGGCCACCAGCTGATCGCGTCTTCGAAATCCCTCCATTGCCTCGAGCGCGAGGTAGGCGAACAGCGCTACCCGCTTCGGCGTGAGGAGCTCGTGACCGTCGGTCCTGCCGTCCGGAAGTGCGAGCTCGGTGGGGCCCAACACACGAAGCTGAAACCGCACGCTGTCCATCCGGGGAGCTCGAATCGGAAAAGGTACGCCAAAGGTACGGCTTGCGTACGCCGGTTCTCCAGAGTGTCTCAGTGAAACGTCGACAAACGAGTACCCGGAGACAACCAGTGAAGCGATTGCAGGTCTATCTAATGATTGGGGCCGCTGGGTTCCTGGTCGCGGCGTCCATCCTCGCGATGCAGGTCTGGCCCCGCACCGCCCGGTTGTGGTCTGGTGCGCCCGCGGAATCAGTTCGCATACTCGTCTTGCCAGTTCGGGCACACGGCGGGACCGCGACAGCGCACGGGGATTCGGTGATCGAACGCATCGCCACCGAACTCTCGAACATCCCGCCGATCGTGGCGCGCGTCGGCCCGGCTGGAGACGATCAGTCCGACTACGTCCTTGACAGTGCAGTGGACCAGGACGGGGATCGACTCGCGATCGTCCTCCAACTGCGACCGGCTGGACAGCGAGCCGCCTCATGGACAGCAACGTTCTGGCGTCGCAGTTTGGACGATCCCGACC
>JBOHTL010000328.1:0-2744 GCA_050733735.1 Gemmatimonadaceae bacterium | reverse complement strand
GGAGTGAAGCTCGTCCGCGCCTTCGACGCCAACGTCGTCATCGTCACCAGCACGCAGCGCAGCGCGCGCGGCACGAGACTCGTCGGCTGCTACCTGTCCGACCGTGACGCCGTTCGTGGTGCCGCCCTGGCCGTGTTGAACGCGACCAACCGCGTTCTGGGGAATTATCTCGCTACTCGCTAAGTCGTCCGGCGGCATGCAACTTAGCTGGCCACGCACCACCCTCCGTCCCGCCGTGACTCGCTCCGTCCTCCCACTTCTATTCCTGCTCGCCGCCTGCGGCGCGCCGAGAACCGCACCGTCACCACAAGTGGTCCAGACGGGCATCGCCGACGGATCGGAGACGCGCACCCTTACTGCCGACGACCTCGATGAGCGCACCGCGGAGCTCTTCGGCGACGAGCTGACGATCGACGCGACGCTGCCGATGCCGAGCGACTCGACCCTCCTCGGCGGTGGAGACGCGGAGCCGAGCTGGGACATCGACGTGCGCTCGTACGAGACCTTCGATCGCGTGCGCCATTACGTGACCGTGTTCAGCGGACCGTCGCGCGAGCGCATCTCCGACCGGCTTTCGGCGGGCACCCGCTACGAAGCCATGATCCGTTCGAAGCTGCAGGCCGGCGGCCTTCCCGAAGACATGTACTATCTGGCGCTCGTGGAAAGCGGATACAACCCGCATGCGTATTCGCGCGCCGCCGCCGTCGGCATGTGGCAGTTCATGACCGCCACGGCCAAGGGAATGGGGCTGCGCGTGGACTGGTGGATTGACGAGCGCCGCGATCCTGTTCGGTCGACCGACGCCGCCGTGCGCTTTCTCCGCGGCCTGAACGAACAGTTCGGGTCCATGTACCTCGCCGCGGCGGCGTACAACGGTGGGCCGGGACGAATCGCCCGGGGGCTGAACCGCTACGCGGACGCCCTCGAGGGTGAGAATCCGGACGAAATGTTCTTCACGCTCGCGGAGAAGAAGTACCTCCGTGGCGAGACCCGCAACTACGTGCCACAGCTCATCGCCGTCGCGCTGGTCGCCAAGGAAGCCGACCGCTACGGCCTGGTCATCGAGCAGCGTGAACCCTTCGCCTACGATTCCGTCTGGGTGCCGGGCAGGGTACCGCTCGCGCGTATCGCCGAGGCGAGCGGCGCATCGATGCAAGCGATTCAGGAGCTCAATTCACACGTCCTGCGCGGGATGACCCCGCCGACGAAAGGTCGCGACTCGGCCAAGGTCCGGATCCCCGTTGGCACCCGCGCGCGTTTCGACTCCGGGTTCGCGACCATTCCCGACTCGCTGCTCCGCGGCGTGCACAACGTGCGGACGGAAAGCGGCGCGACCTGGGCCTCGATCGCGAGAAAGCATGGCGTCCCAGCCAGGTCGCTGCCCTGGTACAATCCGGGGGTGAAGCCCGCGGCACGGACCGGCCGCATTCGCGCCGGCACCGTCGTCACGGTGCCGCGTCCCGAGGTGGCACGGGCTGCGCTGGCCATCCCGGATCCGAAGATCGAGCGCTATGGCACCAGCACGCGGACGCATGTGGTGCGCGCCGGTGAGAATCTCAGCGTCATTGCCAGGCGTTACCGGACGACGCCGGCGGCGATCATGCGCCAGAACCGGCTGAAGAAAGCGATGATCTTCCCCGGACAGGAGCTCCTGATCAGCCCCGGTCCGTCGCGCAGGTAAAAGCACTCACTTCCCGGCGGAGCGCCATACGAAAAAAGACGGCGTCTCTCGACGCCGCCTTTCTCGTTCCCTGTGGATCCCCGGTCAGTCAGAGATCCCGGTGCCCTGGTACTCCCTCAGGAGAATGCGGTTGTACCCCTCGAGGGGGTTCCGTCCCTCAGCGCGCGCCCTGTCGACGGCGGCCTCGCCGACGTTGTACGCCAGCAGTGCCAGCCGCACGTCACCGCCATACAGGCCGATCAGCCGCCGCAGATACTGGAAGCCGATGCGAAGGTTGGTCTCAGGCTTGTACAGGTCGTCCCGGGTCACCGAGCGATCGTAAAGGATTGCCGTCGAAGGCATCAACTGCGCGAGTCCGATGGCTCCGACCCGGCTCACGGCCCGGGGATTGAAGTTCGACTCGAGCTTCACCAGCCGGAACGCCAGCTCCGGGTCCAGGCGCTCGGACAGGGCGACGTCGAAAATCAAAGCCGCGAGATCGGCGGGGATGTCGTACTCCGAGGAGAAGGCGATCACCCGGTTGGCGCGCGCCAACTGTGCGCGGAGCAGCGTCGCCTCGCCCGCGGTGTTCTCCAGTTTCTTGCGCAGCCCACGATTGCCGAAGATCCCGAACGAAAAGCTGCTCGACGCATCCGAAAGTGAGGCTGCTTCGGCCGTCGGAGTGGACGGGCGCCGGTTTGCAATCACGAGTAAAGCAGCGCTGGCGATGCCGACGAGTGCGAGGAGCTTGCGAATACGGTTTCGCCTCCGCACGGCATCACCGCGGTGCACGTACGTGCTGCGCGGCCTTTTCATAAGTTGTTGCCTTGAAACAGGTTAAGTACAGCGGACTGCACACTACCCGTAGAACAGTAAGTGGCAACGCGTATGCCATCAACGGCCAAAATATGGACCGCTCGAACCCCCCGATTTCTCCATCAACGATATATCGGAGAGTGTCATACTTCGATCCAATGCCTTGACCATGTCATACACCGTTACGAGCGCGACGGTAACGGCTACGATTGCCTCCATCTCTACACCCGTACGGCCGGTAGTGACCACAAGTGACTGAGCCCGCACC
>JBOHTL010000327.1:0-2910 GCA_050733735.1 Gemmatimonadaceae bacterium | reverse complement strand
CACGTGTGCCTCGGCGATTGTGTCGGGCACCAGTCGCTCGGCGATCGCTGCGACGAACTTCTCGCGGGTATCGTTTGGCTCAGTCATCGCGCCGCGGCCGCGGGCTGAGCAGAGTTCCTGCGCGCGTCGAGCTCGCGTTCGACGTAGAGACGCAGGATGTGCATGAAGTCCTGGGCGTTCGTGACGACGCCGAACGCCTGGTGTGTGCCGCGGTCCTTGAGCTTGCTCACGACGAACTCCGACGAGTCGACGCAGATGGTGGCCAGCTCGCGCATGCTGCCGTCTTTGTCGGTGACGAAGGCCGGAAGCATGTTGCCCGTCGCGATCGCGTGGAGCGCCGTCGCGATCAGCACCGCCATCGTCGCCTTGATCGTGTGCGCCCGCATGGCGTCCTGCGCCTGCTTCATGTCGGTGACGACGTCGGGCAGCGGGCCGTCGTCCCGAATCGAGCCGGTGAGGACGAAAGGGACGTTGTGCACGACGCACGCGTGCATGATCCCGTCGGTAATGATCCCGCGTTTCACGGCGGCGGCGATGGAGCCCGCGGCCCGTACCATGTTGATCGCGCGCATGTGCAGACCGTGTCCACCCTGCGCGATCTCACCGGTCTTCGTCATTCCCAGCGTGGTGCCGTAGACCGACGCTTCGATGTCGTGCACCGCGACGGCGTTGCCTGCGAGCAGCGCACCGACGAAGCCGTTGGCGATGAACCAGGTCATGTCATTGCGGGCGCGGGAATGCACGAGCGCCGGTCCCGTCACCCAGATGGGATAGCCGCCGCGTTCACGTTCGCTCACGAGCAGCTGCGCCATCTGCGGATAGTCGATGGGCTTCTCGCGCGACACCTCGCTGCTCATGAAGTTGAACCCGCCCTCGCCGTCGCCGAAGAACGGCGCGGCGTGAACGAAGATCCCTTCGCTGCCGTCCTCGGCGGATCCAATGGCGACCCGCTGGCCCTTCCTGATCGTGCGTCCTTCACGCGCCCAGAGCTCACCCGTGTCGTCGAGCAGGAGACCAGCGTCCATGCGCGGTTCGCGGATCGTCTTCCATTGCCCCTTGATCCTGACGTACGTAGGCAGGTTGGTGCTCGAGAAGAAGTTTTCCGGGAACACGCCGTCGGAGGGCGCGGGCGCAAACGCAGCGTCAGGCGCGTTGCGAAGCGCTGGAACAGTGAGGTCGGGAGCGGGGATGAGCATGCGTCGGGAAAGTTAATGCGCGACTCACGCGACAAGTGAACGGCCGCTCAAAGGAGCGATACCGGATCCCGATCCACGACCACCCGCATCTGTCCCGACGACGGGATCGGCAGTCTTTCCGCGATGTAGCGCGCCACGCGCGTCAGCTGCGCCGCATGCTCCGACTTGAGCATGAAGTGCGAGCGCCAGCGATTCTTGATCCGCTCGATCGGACATTTCGCCGGTCCCACGATGGTGACGTCGAAATCGGAACGCTTCGCGAGCATCCCCCGCAGACGATCGGCGGCGTCGATCGCCAGCTGCATCGTCTCTTCCTCGCGCGTCCCGCTGAAGACCACGTTCACCAACCGTGTCGCCGGCGGATATGGAGGATGGTAGCGCCCCTCGAGCTCGCGACGCACGAAGCCGATGTAGTCGTGCGACACCGCACACTGCACCGCGTGATGCTCCGGCACGCGGGTCTGGATGATGACGTCGCCTCCTTTCGGTCCACGGCCGGCGCGTCCCGCGACCTGACTCAGCAACTGGAACGAGCGCTCGGACGCGCGGAAATCCGGCAGGTTGATGCCGACGTCGGCGTCGACGACACCGACCAGCGTGACGTTCGGAAAATCGAGCCCCTTGGCGATCATCTGGGTGCCCAGCAGGACGTCGACCTCGCCCCGACCGACACGATCCAGGATCTCCGAATGCGCCCACTTGCCCGATGTGGTATCCACGTCCATCCGCGCGATGCGCAGGCTCGGCATTCGCTCGGCGAGTATGCGCTCGACCTGCTGGGTTCCCAGGCCGCGCTGGCGCAGCACGGCGCCTCCGCATCGCGTGCAGCGCGCTCGCGGCTCCTCGGAGTGCTGGCAGTAGTGGCAGACGAGACGCTCTGGCGCGCGATGATACGTGAGCGTGATGCTGCAGTTGGGACACACCTCTACCTCACCGCACTGGCCGCACTGCACGAACGCGGAGTACCCGCGCCGATTGAGGAGAAGAATCGACTGCTCGCGCCGCTTCACGCGATCGCGCAGCGCGTCCTCGAGGGGCTCGCTCAGCACCAGCCGTGTGAGCGCTTCCGAAGTCGTCGGATGCGGCGAAAACGCATCCTTCCCTTTCGTCTTGTCCCGCATGTCCACGACGCGCACGGCAGGCAGGCGCGCGCCACCCACGCGCTCCGGAAGCGACAACAGGCGGAACTTTCCCGTCTGCGCGTTCACCCAGCTCTCCAGGCTCGGCGTCGCGCTGCCGAGGACGACGATCGCTCCTCCACGGCCTCCCACCGCCTGCTCGCGCGCGCGCACGATGGCGACCTCGCGGGCATGGTAGCGCGGGCTTTCGCCCTGCTTGTAGCTCGTCTCGTGCTCCTCGTCGACGATGATCGCGCCGAGGTCACGCAGCGGCGCGAAAACGGCGGACCGCGCGCCCACGGCGATGCGTTTCTCACCGCGGCTGAGTGCCAGCCACGCATCGTACCGCTCGCCGTCGCTCAGGGCGCTGTGCAGCACCGCCACCTTGTCGCCGAACACGGCGCGAAAGCGGCTCACCGTCTGGGGCGTCAGCGCGATCTCCGGGACGAGGACGATGGCGGTTTTCCCGCGATCGTTCACCAGGGTGCGCAGCAGGTCGAGGTAGACCAGCGTCTTGCCGCTTCCGGTCACGCCGTGCAGGAGAAACACCGCTCCGGATTCACCGCGTGACAGCGCGTCGATGGCCCCGCGCTGCG
>JBOHTL010000326.1:0-5324 GCA_050733735.1 Gemmatimonadaceae bacterium | reverse complement strand
CTCGACGACTTCAAGGCCGGGAAGATCCGCGTCCTGGTCGCGACCGACATCGCGCAGCGCGGTCTCGACATCTCGCACATCACCCACGTCATCAGCTACGACGTGCCGCAGCAGCCCGAAGACTATGTGCATCGCATCGGTCGCACCGGCCGCGCGACGAAGGAAGGCGACGCCTACACATTCATGTCGCCGGATGAGATCGCGATGGTGAGAACCATCGAAGCCGTGATGGGGAAACCAATCCCCCGGGTCTCGGTTCCGGGATACGATTTCGGGACGGTCGCGGCGGACTGAGGCGGGGGAAGCGAGACTATCGAACGACTACGATCCCGACCTCCCCGCTGAAACCGTCCTTCCTCGCCGGCATTCCCGGCGGCGCGATCCAGTCACCGCGATCGATGCGCATGTTGATCTGATGAACGCCCGGCGACATCGGCACGAGCAGTTCCCAGGTGTCGCGGCCACGACGAATGAGGGGTAGCGGCTCCCAGTCCGAGAAGTCGCCCATCACCTCGACCGTTTCCACTCCGCCGATGCGCGCGGTGATGCGCTGGACCTCGGTGCCTGCCGGACGGAGCTCGAACGCCTGAACGAGACTCGCCGGTGTCTCGACGGGAACCACGCCGCGTGGGATCGGCCAGTACGCCAGCATGACGCCGAGTGATCCGAACGAGCGCGCCGGCAGTCCGCGGGTGGGCTGCGCTGGCTCGCGTCCGCCACCCGCGACAGCGGCGACCTGACTCGAGAGCCACACCGCTACCTGCCCTGACGCCCACTGCCGCGACTCCGGAGTGGCGTCGAAGCTGTCGCCGAAGCGATGTCCGCCGCGCACCGTGATCTCGAGCAGCCGATGCTCCCAGCGCAGGCTCGCCTCGAGATCGGTCAGCCTCGACTCATGGGTGCAGGGGACGGAGGAGCCCTTCAACGAGGACGTCGCCATCAGCGCCGCCATGGGATCCGACGCCGTCGGGCTCGTCTGCGAAAGCTGTCGCGCGGCGCAGCCGACGGGTTCCTCGGAGACGGTGTCCGGCCCGAACACTTTCGTGAAGAAGAAGCTCGTGACGCTGCCGCGCAGCGTGGCAGGACCCATGCGCGTCCAGGCTCCGCCCGAGCTGACGTTCACGTTGGACACTGTCGCCGCGCGCAGCGGACGCGCCACCCCCGAGCCGAGCCAGACGCCGCCGCGCTGCCGCATGAAGTGCAGCCGTCCGCCGGCGTCGACCTGATCGTTCTGCATGGACGGGTCGAAGAACACCCGGCTCGCGTTCGCGGTGACTTCAGCGCGGATGCCGTAGAGCAGCGGCGTATATGCCTCGAACTCGAGGTCGGAGGTGCCGAGCTGCAAGTCCTGGCCGTTGATCCACGCAGACGCCCGCGCACTCACTGACATGCGCGAATCGGCGTAGCGGATTCCCGGAGTGATGGCCATGGCATCCAGCGGCATGCTGCCGGGACGCGTGGAGATCAGACTTCCCGCCTGCAGCCGCACTTCCATTTCCGGAGCAGTCTGCGCTATCGCGTGCTCGCCTGTCGTGCAGAGCGCGAGCGACACCGCAATCGCGGCAGCGTGCTGCTTCGGAACGGTCATGCGCTTATCGGTCTGGGGTCTCCGGCGATTCCGGTCGTCCCGTCGAAGCAGGCGGCGAGACCGGAGGCGGACCGCGGGAAGGAATCTCGCGCGCCCGATTCAGCAGCGCTTGCCCGGGATCCGTCCCTGAAACTATGTCCCGTTCCACCCCGCGCCACAAGCCCAGGAAGTCGCCGTCGTCGGCCCCCCGCTGGAACAGCTGGAAAATCGTCGTGGATGCTGTGTCTCGCGGAACGCCGCGCGAGACGAGATCGGTGAGCACCACGAGAGGTACCGTGAGCACCTTATCCGACCGGCTCCGCGACAGCGCGGCGAGCTCGGTCTGGGAAATCCCCACGCGCAACGCCCCAGCGGCTGCGCCGAGCTCATCGTTGCTGACCAGCGGGCCGAGCGCGGCCCGGGCATCGCGCAGCGACCGCAACACTCGTGTGACCTGAGTGATGATCGCCCGGCCGTCGGCGCGCTTGGTCGCACCCTCCAACGCTTTCGATTGCAGGGGTGCCGTTGGCAGACCATAGATGCGCGCCGAATCAATCAGGACCTCCACCTTGTAGCGCACCGACGGCTCCAGACGCGCGAGCGGGTCGCGTCCCCCCCCCCCCTGAGCGGGAAGCGCGGAACCGATGGAGATCAGCAGGCCGAAACAGAACAGCGTGGACGGGGCGCGTCCGCGGGGGAAGCTCACGACGTGGCGCCTCCGACGACGATGACGGAGTTGTTGTGCCCGAACCCGTCGTCGGGCGCCATCGGGGCTGCTGGATCGGCGATGAACTGGCCGTCCACGATGAAGGAGTACACGTGTCGACCCGGTTGCAGTGTCACGAACGTGGACCAGGTGCCATCTGGCTGCTTCACCGCCGGGGTTACGGTGTCGTCCCACCCATTGAAGTCACCGACCACCGCGACCCGCGCCGCTTGCGGCGCGATCAAGACAAACTTGATCACGCGTGGCGCGACAGAGTCCGGGAGCTGTGTATCCACAACATCAGGAGGCACCTGATCGATCGGATTGCGACCGTCCCGGTTCAACACAAGACCTGAAATGATGCCGACGCCGACGAGACCCGCGGCGGCGGCGAGTGCGGCGAGCGGCGGAATGCTGACGTGCCGCGGCTCGAACAGCCAGGCGCGAAGGCGCGAAGGACGTTCCGGCCTCGGCGCGGTGCGAACGGCGGCAATCAGTCGCGCGCGCGCGGCCGCGTCGACGACCACCGGTCGCCGCGCCTCCGACACGATCCATTGGACGTTCGGATCGAGTGCGTTCAGATCGTCGTCACTCATCCTTGATGTGCTCCCACCGCGCTCTCAGCCGATCGCATGCTCTCTTTACTCGCATTTTCAGCGCCGACACGCCAACTCCGGTCAACGCAGACATTTCCTCGTAGCTCAACTCTTCGACGTACTTCAACAGGAAGGCTTCGCGAAGCAACGGATCGAGCTCGGCGAGCACCCGCTGCACGAACTCTTCGTCCTCTCCGGTCCAGACTGGCCGACGGTCCGGGGCATTCAGTAGCACCGCTTCTTCGCGGATGAATACGCGTTCGCGCTGGCTGCGTCGCGAGGCGATGCTGCGGCACTGATTGACCAGAATCCGATACAACCACGCGCTGAACTTGTCCCGCTCCTGGTACTTCCCGAGTGAGCGATACGCGCGCATAAAGGTGGCCTGGAGTGCATCTTCCGCGTCATCGCGGTTGCCCAGCATCCGTACTGCGAAACGCGCACAACGCTCGTAGTAGCGATCCACCAGGCGTCCAAACGCATCCACATCGCCGTTCAGAACGCGCTGAACGTCGGCGGCGTCGCTCATCTCATTAGCGATAACCCACCTCCGCGGCTCCGCGGTCACATGTTTGTCGGTCGCGGCCGGGGCAGGTTGTAACGATTCGTGCAACCATTCGTGGGGCATACGACTGAGGGGTCCTCCCGTCCGAATCTAGCACCCTGTACATGGTGAGGCCCGTCACCAAACCATGGACTCTCAACGGATTCGGCCCAATCGAGACACGAAAACCGTCTCGACGGCCACGCCCTTTCGGACAAGGATGCTCAGGTTGGAGGCGCCGCGGCCCATACCATATGGATCGTACGCCAGCGAGTCACGGGTCGACGTGAGCCGAACCCCATGCGCCGCTCCAACGCCCCGTCTCATGACGACGTCGGCGCCGCGACGAATGCGCAGCATCCCTCGAGCGTCGTCGACGTCGACGGTGACGATGGCATGACTCGACAGCGCCAGCGTTCGCGCGAGTCCGAGCGTCGTACGCACGTCTATTGCCGCCGAGCGAACCACGGTCCGGTCCAGCTCCGCGCGCGTGCGGGGCACCGCGATCGCGAGCAGGAGCCCGACCACCGTCACCACGACCAACAGCTCGAGCAGCGTGAAGCCCCGCATGGCTTGAAACTGGAGCGAGACGGTCCGCAGGCATCACCGAAGCGTTTCGGACCGGTGCCATGCACCTCTGGTTTCGCGGTCGGGGCGCGGCAAGATTCTGCACTCATTCCTCCCCCCCTCCGGCCCGCGCCCACACGGTCCCTATGCGCCGCGCATCGGCTCCTTCGATCATCGCTCTCGCCGCACTCGCACTCGCACTCGGCATCGGCGGCTGCCGTGACCCGCGCGCCGACGCCAACATCGCGCAGGCGATGATGGAAGCCGGCACCCAGATCACCATGCTGCAGCAGGACCAGTCGATAATGCAGAGCCAGCTCGACTCGCTCCTGCAGGTGGTCGCATGGCAGGACACGATCATCCGCCGCCTGGCGTCGCACACCGGGTTGCCGATGCCGTCGCGCTAGGTTTGTCGCAACCGGCACGGACGCCATGAAAATCACGATCGAATTCTGCCAGTTGTGAAACTACGAACCACGGGCCGTCAGTCTGGCGGCCGAGATCCGGTCGAAGTATCCCGACGCGGAGATCCAGCTCATCCCCTCGCGCGGTGGTCGGTTCGAGGTGACAAGGGACGGGGCGCCGGTCTTCGAGAAGTCGAAGCTGGAACGGCACGCCCGGCCGGGCGAGATACTCGCGCTGCTCGCGTCCTGACTCGATGCGTCTAGGGATCTCCACTGGAGGGGGCGACGCACCCGGGCTGAACGCCGTCATACGCTCAGTCGTTTTGTCAGCACTGAGCCGCAACTGGGAATTGCTCGGCATCAAGCGGGGCTTTGCGGGACTCATGGGTGACGACGATGTCGTGAGTCTCACACGCGAATCCGTGCGCGGCATCGCGCACCTGGGCGGCACCATTCTGCGCACGACCAATCGCGGCAATCCGTTCGCATGGCCGAAGCCGCGCGCCGACGGCACCTTCGAGGAGATCGACCGTTCAGATGAGCTGATCAGCAACGCGCGCCAACTGGGCATCGACGCGATCATCACCATCGGCGGCGACGGTTCGCTCGCCATCGCTCAGAAGCTCGTGGACAAGGGGATGCGCGTGGTCGGGGTGCCCAAGACCATCGACAACGACGTCGCCGGCACCATCACGACCTTCGGCTTCGACACCGCGGTGAGCACGGCGCTCGACGCCATCGACAAGCTGCACACCACCGCCGAGAGCCACCATCGAGTGATGATCATCGAGGTGATGGGCCGCAACGCCGGGTGGATCGCGGTCGAGGCCGGCATGGCCGGAGGCGCGGACATCATCTTGATTCCCGAGATCCCATTCTCCGTGGACAAGGTGCTGGAGTCGGTGCGCCAGCGCGACGCCATCGGGCGGCTGTTCAGCAT
>JBOHTL010000325.1:0-10314 GCA_050733735.1 Gemmatimonadaceae bacterium | reverse complement strand
AGACCGCGCCGACCGCGCCGCCGTCGGGCAGCGGCAGCGTCGCGTCACCGTACGGAGCGCCGTTGTCCAGCACCACGTCGGCGAAGTCGGCGAGCTTGCGCCCGGACGGGTGGCGCGAGGTCATCCGGCCCGAGTGCTGCGCCGAGGTGATCGCCACCAGCCGGTGCCCGCGCTCGACGAGGTCCAGCACGCACTCGGATTTCCCGATGCCGCTGCGCCCCGTGAAGAGCAGCCCGACCCCGAAGACGTCGGCGAGCGACGCGTGCATCGACGTCGTGGCCGCGAACTCCTCCTCGAGCCAGGGCTTGATCCGGTTGTAGAACTCGTTGGTCTTGAGCCCCGAGCAGAGCACGGCGACGTTCGCGAAGGTCGCTTCCTCGAGCAGTCCCGGCGGCGACTGCAATCCCTTCGTGATGAAGATGCACGGGACCCGGAACCTGAAGAAGTCTTTCAGGACGCGACGCCGCGCATCGTCGTCGAGACTCCGGAGATAGGTGATCTCGGTCTCGCCGAAGACCTGCAGCCGGTGACTGGCAAATCGCTCGGTGTACCCTGCCAGCGCGAGGCCGGGGCTCGAGACGTGCGGACTGCTGATCTCACGATCCAGCCCGGCGGTCTCCTCGATGTGCCGAAGCTGCAGCACATCACGCATGCGTTCGAGAAGACGCTGAACCGTGAGCTTTGCTTTCACAGTGCCCGCCCCCCCTCCCTCCCGCTCGGCGTGTGCCTGCGAGTGAGCTTCCGGGCGCGCGCTTTCGGTGTGCGCTTCGTGTGATCGACCTGCGTGGACAGCTTGCGGGCGGCGTCGGAGAGAGCGCTGCCGAAGTAGCGGGCATTGGCGTTGGCGACGTACCGGCGGCCGTCGCCGGTATGCATCGTCAGCTCGACGCGGCGCGTCGCGCCGTCCTGCTGAAAGCGGATGACGCCGTCGACGGCGCGTCCCCCCGCGCGCCGCGCAACCTTGCGCAGCGCCTGCTCGGCGCGGCGGCGCATGCTATCGGATACGGGTGCATCATGATTCTGAAACACGATCTCCATCAGGCATGTCCTCCGATCAGTGTCGTCAGATGCCGCTCGGTCTCGTCCGCGGCGCGTTCCCAGGTGAATCCCTCGGCGAACCGGCGCGCCTGACTGCCCAGCCGCTCCACGAGCTCGCGTGAGGCCGCGAGGCGATCCATCGCCAACGCCATCGCGGTCTCGTTGGCATGCGGCACGAGATATCCCGTCTCTCCATCACGCACGGACTCGCGAATCCCGGGCGAGTCGGAGGCGACCACAGGCGTGGCACAGGCGGCGGCTTCCAGGTTGGTGATCCCCCAGCCCTCTTTCGGTGACGCGAACACGAGTGCCCACGCGCGCCGAAGCAGCGCGAGCTTCTCCGCCTCGCTGATACGCCCAAGAAACCGCACGCGTTCGCCGAGGTCAAGCGAGCGCGCCTGCCGCTCCAGGGCAACCCGATAGTCGCCCGCCCCGGCAATGAGCAGCGTCGAGCGTTTGTCGGTCGTCCGGGCAAACGCCGCGATCACATGGTGCACCCCTTTGTACTTCTTGAGGCGTCCCAGATAGGCGAACAGGGGCGACGGCGATCGCGTGTCCGCCAGCGGGGTGTAGGTGTTCGTATCGATCCCCGGATAGATGACTTCGATGTTGGCGCGTGGAATGCCGCGCGCCACGAGGTCGTCACGCGTGCTCTCGCTGATGGCCTGGAAGGCGACCTTGCGATAGATGCGTCCGAGCGGGCGCTCGGACATCCAGACCGCGGCGGCCAGAGGCGCGGGCAGCTCCAGGAAGGCAGTGCCGCCGAACAGATGCGGCACGAGGGCCGCGGTGCGATCGCGGGTCCAGAGGGGGGTGTAGAGCGGGATCTTGTTGATGTCCTCGATGACGAGGTCCCATCGCCGCGACCGCAGTTCGCGATTGAAGTAGGGATAGGCGAGCCCTGCGAAGCTCTGGCGGGTGCCCACGCGGTGAATGCTCATCCCGTCGATGCGCGCGCGCGAAGGACTGGCCGGCCACCCGCCGCACAGCAGCGTGATCTCGTGCCCACGTCGGGCGAGCCGGCCGAAGATCTGGTGCAGGTGGATCTCCGCGCCACCAGCCTGGGGATTCTCGATGTCCTGCCAGTTGACGAGCAGGAGTCGCACTACAGGCGACCCATCTTGCGCGCGAGGGCATCGAGCACGCCGTTCACGAAGCGCGCGCTGTCGCGGCTGCCGTAGCGTTCCGCGAGCCGGATGGCTTCGCGGATCACCACGCGCGGCGGCGTCTCGCCGCGCGTCAGCTCCGCGGCGGCCAGCCGCAGCACCGATCGCTCGATGGCGCCGAGGCGCTCGAGCCGCCAGTTGGTGGTCACCTCGGCGAGGTCGCGATCGAGCGTCTTGCCCTCCTCGTGCAGCGTGCGCACGAGCAGCGACGCGATCTTCCGTTCGTCGGGACCGACGAGGAGATCGTCCCAGATCTGCGCCGACACGCGCACGAGATCACGCTCGCCGCGCATGTCCCACGCATAGATGGCCTGCAACGCGCGGGCGCGCGCCCGCGATTCAACGCGTATCGGCATCCAGCTGCGAAAAGAGATCCGCCATCTCGAGGGCGGCGAGCGCCGCGTCCCACCCCTTGTTGCCATGCGACCCACCCGCGCGCGCGATGGCCTGATCGGTGTCGTCGCAGGTGAGCACGCCGAACCCGATCGGACGGTCGAAATCGACGCTGGCCTGGGCCAGGCCGCGCGACGCTTCGCCGGCGACGTAGTCGAAATGCGGCGTGTCACCGCGGATCACGGCGCCCACCGCCACGAGCGCGTCATACCGCTCCGATGCCAGCAATCGGCGAGCCGCGGCCGGCAGCTCCCACGCGCCCGGAACCCACACGACGTCGATGTCGTCCGCTGCCACGCCGTGTCGGGCGAGCGCATCCCGGGCGCCGTCGAGCAGCCTGGCGGTGATGGGCTCGTTGAATCGACTCGCGAGGACGGCGAAGCGGCGGCCGTTCCCTCGGGGGGAGCCGGTGAAGTCGGGCATGCGGTAAGGATAACTGAGAAAGAGCGGTCTCGGCCCGCCGGCGTGACTTACCGAGCGAAGCGAGGGACTGCCCTACGACGCGAACAGGTGCCCCAGCTTCTCCCTCTTCGTCCGCAGGTACCCCGCGTTCTCGTCGTGCGCCGGCTGCTCCAGCGGCACGCGATCGCCCAGACTCAGGCCGTACCCCTCGAGCCCGACCATCTTCCGCGGATTGTTGGTGATCGGGCGGATCGATTTGAGGCCGAGGTCGAGCAGGATCTGCGCGCCGATACCATAGTTGCGCAGGTCGGGCTTGAAGCCGAGTCGTTCGTTGGCTTCCACCGTGTCCGCGCCTTTGTCCTGCAGCTCGTACGCCTTGAGCTTGTTGAGCAGACCGAAGCCCCGCCCTTCCTGATCGAGATAGACGACGACGCCCCGGCCCTCGGCCTGGATCATCTGCATGGCGGTATCGAGCTGCCAGCCGCAATCGCAGCGCAGTGAATGGAACACGTCGCCGGTGAGACACTTCGAGTGCATGCGCACCAGCACGTTCTCGCCGTCGGCAAGGTCCCCGTACGCCAGCGCGACGTGCTCGTGGTCGTCCACGTCGTTGCGATATCCCACGATCTGCCACGTGCCGTGATCCGTCGGCAGACGCGCTTCGGCCACGCGGTGCACGAGGCGCTCGTTCTTGAGGCGGTGCGCGACGAGCTGCGCCACGGTGATGAACGTGAGTCCGTGCTCCTCGGCGAACTTCTCGAGCTCGGGACGCCGCGCGGCGGTGCCGTCGTCGTTCAGGATCTCGCAGATGACGCCGGATGGATGCAGACCCGCGAGCCGCGCGAGATCCACGGCGGCCTCCGTGTGTCCGACGCGCTGCAGCACGCCACCTTCGCGCGCCCGCAGGGGGAAGACATGTCCGCCATGCCGCAGGTCTCCCGGCACCGTGGCCGGGTCGACGGCGACACGAATCGTCGTCGCGCGATCCTGCGCGCTGATGCCCGTCGTCACCCCGAACCGCGGTGACGCGTCAATGCTCACCGTGTACGCGGTCCGGTAGTCGTCGACGTTGATCTCGCTCATCGGCGTGAGCCCGAGCTGATCGACGCGGTCACCGGACAGCGCGACGCAAACGAGTCCGCCCGCCTTCCGGATCATGAAGTTGACCATCTCGGGCGTGACCGACTGCGCCGCGCAAATGAGGTCGCCCTCGTTCTCGCGATCTTCGTCGTCCGCGACGATCACGAAGCGACCGGCGCGGATATCGTCGATAGCCTGTTCTACCGTGGAAAATGTCATGCGAATTGTTTGAGACGGTTGAAGGATTGAAGGATTGAAGGATTGGACACCGGGCCCCTTCAAACCTTCAATCCTTTAAACCGTCAATCCTCTAACCTTCAAACCTTTAACCTTCAAACTGCCGTTCTGCCCTCCAGGAGTTTCCTCACATGCTTCGCGATCAGGTCGGCTTCCACGTGCACCGCGTCTCCCGGCTTCAGCGCGCCCAGCGTCGTATGCCAGAGCGTATGATCGATGATCGAAAGCTGTACGGTGTCAGTCGTCGGAATCCCCACGATGGTGAGGCTGACGCCGTCGACCGCGATGGAGCCGCGGTCCACCATAAGGTCCGGCAGCCCCGCCGGCAGGGCAAGCTCGATGATCAGGGCGTCGCCCTCCGTCTCCGCGCGCGTGATCTGACCGACGCCGTCCACATGTCCCTGCACGAAATGCCCGCCCAGGCGGTCCGTTGGAAGAAGCGCCCGCTCGAGATTGACCCGCTGGCCCACGCGCCAGTCGCCGATCGTCGTGACGGAAAGCGTGGTCTCCACGGCCGCGGTCGTGAACCATCCATCGCCGCGCTCCCGCACCGTGAGACAGGCGCCGTTCACAGCCATGCTCTCGCCGATGCGGAGGTCGGAATACCGGCACCGGACGCGCAGCTCGCGCCCCGCGTCCGTGGTCGCGACGCGCTCGATCGTGCCGACGTCGTCAACCAGGCCCGTGAACATCGCTGCTCTCCGACTCCAATGCGTAGGTCGTCATGACATCCCCGCCGAGCGCCTTTCTTTCGAGCACGGGGTGGTTCTCCAGCTCCGAAAGCACGACTGGCGAAGCGCCGTCGAACGCGTGAAGCGCCCGAGGCCCCAGGGCGACCGGTGTCTGAAAGATAACGAGCCGATGCGCGAGCCGATGACCGAGCACGGCGCTCGCGATCGTCGCCCCCCCCTCGACGAGCAATGAGCGGATACCCTTCTCACGCAGCGCGAGAAAGCCTTCCGGAAGGTCGCCAGCCGCGATCACGTCCACACCGGCCGCTCGCAACTCGCGCACGCGAGTCGACGACGTCGTCCGCGTCACGACGATCGTCGGGGCGTCGGCGGTGGTGCGCACGAGCTTCGATTCGAGAGGAGTGCGGAGCGCGCGATCGAAGACCACCCGTTTCAGGGGGATCCGCGGTAAACGAACAGTCCTCTCCCGCACGGTGAGCTGCGGATCGTCCGCCAGCACAGTTCCGACGCCCACGGCGATCGCGTCGTGCCCCGCGCGCAGGATGTGCACTTCGCGCCGCGCCTCCGGACCGGTGAGATGGCTGGTGCTGCCCCGCGCGTCCGAGATCGCCGTCTCGATGGAAACCGCCAGCTTGAGCGTGGTCCAGGGGTAGCCACTCACCTGGGCATGGAAAAAGGGCGCGTTGAGCTCACGCGACGCGGCCGCGAGGATGCCGCGGTCGACCTCGATGCCGGCATCCCGCAGCAGCGCGGCGCCTCCGCCGGACTCACGACCGGGATCGAGCGCGCCGATGACGACCCGGCGAATTCCCGCGGCGACGATCGCGTCGGTGCAGGGCGGCGTCTTGCCGTGATGCCGGCAGGGCTCGAGGGTGACGATCAACGTCGCTCCCCGCGCGCGGTCGCCGGCGGCGCGCAGCGCATTGACCTCGGCGTGCGGCTCGCCAAAGCGCTCGTGCCAGCCTTCGCCCACGATCTCGCCATCGCGAACGACGACGGCGCCGACCATCGGGTTCGGCGCCGTCTGTCCCCAGCCTCCTCGCGCAAGGGCAAGCGCGCGACGCATCAGAGTTTCCTCATGCGTCGCGCGCGTAGCGTCGGTCATCAGAACCCGATTCGCAACCCCACGGAGCCGTAGAGGCGGGAGGCGTCCGCGTCGGTCTCGAAGCGGCTGAACGTCGGTACGTCGCCGCCGGAGACCATACCCACGGTGCCCACGAGCTTGACGAGCAGGATGTTCATCGCGACGTCCGCGAAATAGTTCGTGCGCGTGACCTTCTGCTTGACGGTCACGGGGCCCATCGTCTCGCGGCCGACCAGCACATCGTTCACGGTCGCTTCGATCGTGGTCGACGCGTCATAGGTATCCTGACCGACGCCGGCGGCGATCGTGAAGAGAATCAGGCTCTTGCTCGCGGTGACGCGCCACGCCGTCGTCTTGAAGTCCAGATCGCGAACCTCGAGGGAGTCATTTCCAGTGAATCCCACGATCGTCGTCGTCGGTAGGTCGCGCTTCATGAAGCTCACGCCGAGACCGGGGAGCAGCAGCGACTCCTGCAGGATTCCCACGCGCGCGCCGTAGCCGACCTGCAGATTGGTTTCGGGCGTGATGGAGACGTTATCGGTCGAGATCTCGGGCACATATGTGGCGCTCAGCAGCAGGTCGATGCCACCGACGTTCGACAGTGCCAACGGCAGGCCCTTCCAGAGCCCCAGCGCAAAGTCGACCGCGGGCAGGCCGAGTACCTGATCATCCGTCGGGTACGGGTCGCGCGACTCGGCGCCGTCCGTCCGGACGTTCTCGGGCATCGGGACGTTGCCCGCCAGCACGTTACCACGGATGCCGATGGCGAAGTGTGGCAGGCCGCCCAGGGCGCCGCCCTGCGCGAGCGTGGTGTTGCCGCCGGTCATCCCGATGCCCAGCTGCGGTACCATGTAGCGGAACAGGTCGATCGTCTGCTGACACGCATCCTGCGTCGCGCGCTCGCGATCGGGGATACCCAGACCGCTTACGGTGCCGGGAGGACACTGCGGGTCTGCCGTCTGCGCGTGCGCCGAACCCAGCGCCGCGAAGGACAACATCGAAACAAGCGCGATTGAACGGAATCGCATGTTGAATTGCTCTCCTAATCGAGTATGACCCGTCCGCTTCCGCGGGTCACGCGGCCGAGCGTCCAGGCGTTGATGCCCGCGTCGCGCGCGCTGCGAGTCACAGCGCTCACGTTCGCGGAATTCGTGATGACCACCATTCCTACACCCATGTTGAACGCGCGGAACATCTCGGGTCGGGGAACGCCGCCCGCGCGCTCGAGCTGGACGAACACATTGGGAATCCGCCAGCTCGACGTATCCACTACGGCATCGAGCGTCGACGGCAACGCGCGATTGAGATTGCCCGGCAGGCCGCCTCCCGTGATGTGCGCCATCGCGTGCACCAGCGAGAGAACGGGCTTCAATGCTTTCAGATACGACGTGTGCACCCGCAGCAGCACGTCCGCGACGCTCGCGTTCTCGCCGGGAAAGGGATCTTTCACGCCGAGCCGCATGCGGTCGCTGACGATTCGACGCGCCAGCGAGTAGCCGTTGGTGTGCAGCCCGCTGCTCTCGAGACCGACCAGGACGTCACCGTCCGTCACGCGCTCGGCGCCGAGAACCGCGTCTTCTTCCACATAACCGACGATGAAACCCGCCAGGTCGTAATCCGGCGGGGTATACACGCCGGGCAGCTCCGCGGTTTCACCCCCCGAGAGCGTCGCGCCGTTCTCGCGACACCCCCGGGTGATGCCGGTCACAATCTCTTCGAGCACACCGGGGACCAGCTTCCCGAACGCCACATAGTCGAGGAAGAACAGCGGCGTGGCGCCTTGAACCAGGATGTCGTTGACGCAGTGGTTGACCAGATCGTGGCCGACGGTGTCGTTGCGGTTTGCGTCGACGGCCACCTTGAGCTTGGTCCCGACACCGTCGGCGCTCGAGACCAGGATGGGACGTCGTGCGTTGGCCGGCATCCGGAACATCCCCCCGAACCCGCCGAACCTGCCGACCGCGCCGGCGGTGAACGTCGACTCGACCAGCTTGCGGATGCGGCTCTTGGCGTCGTCCGCCGCCTCGATGTTCACGCCGGAGGCCGCGTAGTCCAGCGGCTGTGGTCCCGCTTTCGTGGATGGGACTTTCTTCGGCAGCCCCGCGATCTCGGACGGCGGCGTCTTCGGCAGGCGAAGGCTCTTTCGCCGCCCCCCTTTCTTCTTCACAGCTCCTCCTCGAAGGCCACGAGCTTCCGGAACGCGGACACGCGCGCCGCCAGCTGGTCCGGAGTGACCTCGAGCAGCCGCTCGATCGAGAATTTCTCGACCGCGAAGGATCCCATCGCCGACCCGTAGATCACCGCGCGACGAAGACTCGCCTCGCTCAGGTCGCCCGAACGCGCGATGTACCCCATGAATCCACCCGCAAACGAGTCGCCCGCGCCGGTCGGGTCGAAGACCTCCTCCAGCGGATAGGCGGGCGCAAAGAACACCGTGTCCTTCGTGAACATGAAGGCGCCGTGCTCGCCCTTCTTGATGATGACGAGCGACGGTCCCTTCCGCATGATCCACCGCGCCGCCTTCACGAGGTTGTTGCAGTCGGTGAGCTGGCGCGCCTCGGCGTCGTTGAGCGTGATGCAGTTGACGTGCTCGAGCAGCTTCAGCAGGTCGGGACGCCGGCTCTCGATCCAGAAGTTCATGGTGTCGCAGGCGACGAGCTTCGGCTTTTCCACCTGCGTGAGCACGTCGAGCTGCAACCGCGGATCGATGTTGCCCAGGAAGACGAATGGCGCCTTCCGGAACTTTGCCGGGATCTTCGGGCTGAAGTTCGAGAAGACGCCGAGATGCGTCTCGAGGGTCTCCGCCATGTTCAGATCGTGGCGGTACCGGCCGCGCCAGCGAAATGAACGCCCCTCCGCGCGCTCGAGTCCCGAGAGATCGACGCCGCGTTTCTCGAGTGGCTGCAGCTTGTCGATCGGATAGTCCGATCCGACGACGCCAACGAGCTGCACCGGAGCGAGGTTGGCCGCGGACGCGGAGAAAAAGGTCGCCGACCCGCCGAGCACTTCGTTGGCCTTGCCGAACGGTGTTTCGACGGAGTCGAGCGCGACGGAACCGACGACGAGGAGAGACAAGGTGAAGGATTGAAGGATTGAAGGCTTGAAGTTGAAGGATTAAAGGTTTGAAGGTTTGAAGGTCAGTTCTCCGTTCAATCGTTCAATCCTTCAATCATTCAATCGTGTTTCACATCCGCTCCGGCGCTCCGATTCCCAGCAGCGTCAGACCGTTTTTCAGGACCATTTGCGCCGCACGCGCGAGGACCAGCCGCGCCCTGGTGATCTCCTCCGGCTCGTTGAGCACGTGCGCCTTGTGATACCACAGGTGTGTCTTGCTCGCGAGATCGTGCAGATAGGTCGCGATGCGATGCGGCTCGAGCGCTGCCGCCGCGTCCTCCACGAGCCGCGGATAGTCGAGCAGCGCCTTGATGAGCTCCTGCTCTTCGGGGAGGGACAGCAGCGCGAGATCCGCTTCGCGCCCCGAGATCGCAGTCGTATCGACGCTACCGACGCGGAAGATGCCGCTCATCCGCGCGTGGGCCATCTGGATGTAGTACACGGGATTCTCTTCCGACTGGGCGCGGGCGAGATCGACGTCGAACACGAGCTGGGAATCGCCCTTCCGCATCAGGAAGAAGTACCGCACGGCGTCGCGCCCGACCTCGTCGATGAGATCGCGCACGGTGACGTAACTGCCCGCGCGCTTGGAGATCTTCACCTCCTCTCCGCCGCGCATGACGGTCACCATCTGGTGCAGCACGTATTCGGGATACCCGCGCGGAATCGCCATGTCGAGCGCCTGGAGGCCCGCGCGCACGCGAGTGACGGTGCTGTGATGGTCCGCGCCCTGCACGTTGATGGCGCGCGTGTAGCCGCGCTGCCACTTGGTGACGTGATACGCCACGTCGGGGACGAAATAGGTGTATGCGCCGGTGCTCTTGCGCATCACCCGGTCCTTGTCGTCACCGTAGTCGGTGGTGCGGAGCCAGAGTGCGCCATCCTTCTCGTATGCATGGCCGGCTTGCAGGAGGCAGCGCACCGTCTCGTCGACCTTGCCGTCGGTGTACAGCGACGATTCCAGATAATAGATGTCGAACGTGACGCCGAATGCCTGGAGATCGCGATCCTGTTCCTTGCGCAGCTCCTTGACGGCGAACTGGCGAACGACGTCGAGATCTTCCGCGAACTGGTCCGACGGATACGTCTCCACGTACCGCTGCGCGAT
>JBOHTL010000324.1:0-3090 GCA_050733735.1 Gemmatimonadaceae bacterium | reverse complement strand
GGCGGAGTACAGCTTCACTGGAAGCTTCACTGACCCGAACTGGATCTCTCCCTTCCAGATGGCCCGCGCTCCTCCGCCGCGCCTGGTCCCACCGCGCTTGCCTTTCTTCGCCGCGCGCTTCGCGGTCTTCTTGCGACCGCCGTTTCTCGGGGCGTAGCTGATTCTCTTCGCTGCTCGCGTCCGCTTCCGTCGTTTGGTTCGCGCCATTTCCCTGCGACTGATGACGTCACACGGTCGAGCAAGAGCCGCGCCTTCTGGCGCTCGAAGCTTCCCTTCACAGCGACGCAACCGCATCTTGGCGGCCATGCGAAAACCGCGGCTGAGCTTCCCGCAGATGTTCAACATGAGCTTCGGATTCCTCGGCATTCAGTTCGGCTGGGGATTGCAGCTCGCGAACATGTCCGCCGTCTACGAAAGGCTCGGCGCCCGACCCGACGAGGTGCCCTTGCTCTGGCTCGCCGCGCCCATGACAGGCCTGCTGGTGCAGCCCATCGTCGGAGCGCTCAGCGATCGCACCTGGGGACGGCTGGGCCGACGACGCCCGTATTTCCTGACGGGAGCCATCCTCGCGTCGATCGCGCTCTTCATCATGCCGACGTCCACGACGCTCTGGATGGCGGCAGCGCTTCTCTGGATCCTCGACGCGTCGATCAACATCTCGATGGAGCCATTCCGCGCTTTCGTCGCCGACAAGCTCGACGCGTCGCAACGCACCGCCGGCTTCGTCATGCAGTCGTTCTTCATAGGCGTCGGCGCCAGCCTCGCCAATGCGCTCCCGCTCGTGTTCAGCTGGATGGGCGTGGAAGGAAGCACGCCGAGCGGCGTTCCGCTGTCGGTGAAGTACGCGTTCCAGGTGGGCGCGGCGGTCTTCCTTCTCGCCGTGCTCTGGACCGTGTTCACCACGAAGGAGCTTCCGCCTGAGGATCCCGCCGCATTCGAGCGCATGCGCCGCGAGCGCCAGGGACCTGGCGCCCTTTTCGCCGAGATCGGGGCCGCCATCCGCGATATGCCGGTCACCATGCGGCAGCTGGCCGTCGTCCAGGTCTTCACCTGGATGGGGCTCTTCTGCATGTGGCTGTTCTTCGTTCCCGCCACGGCGCGTCATGTCTTCGGCGCGACGGACCCGCAGTCACCCACGTACACGCAGGGCATCGAATGGGGCGGGTTCGTTTTTGCGTTCTACTCGATCACCTGCTTCGTGGTCGCCCTCGCGCTGCCGCGGCTCGCGGCGGCTACCAGCCGCAAGACCGTTCACGCGAGCGCGCTCGTCTGCGGCGCCGCCGGGTTGCTGTCGATGTATCTCATCCGGGATCAGTATCTGTTGATTCTGACCATGATTGGTGTCGGAATCGCGTGGGCGTCGATTCTCTCGATGCCATACGCCATCCTGTCGACGGCGCTGCCGGCCGAGCGCATGGGCGTGTACATGGGAGTCTTCAATTTCTTCATCGTCATCCCGGAGATCGTGGCGGCGCTCGCGTTCGGACCCGTGATCCGCGCCCTGTTCGGCGAGGCCAATCCCAATGCGCCGCTGTACGTCGTCATGGCCGGAGGTGTCTTCATGCTCATCGCTGCCGCATGCGTCACCTTCGTACGCGACGTGGGCCCGCGCGACGTCCCCGAAGCCGCGGTCATCGCCGGTGACACGCGCGAGCCGCTCACCGTTCAGGGGAGCGTGCAGCCGGTGCCAAGCACCGGTCTGGTGGATGAACCGCCTGTCCGGCGCGGCTGATCTCGGTCGGCTCGTTGTTGTCGCCGCGCTCGTCGGGTGCGCGGCGCGATCCGGCACGCCGGCGACCGATCTCCGCGTGATGGTCTACAACATCCACGCTGGAAAGGATGCCTCTGGCGTGGACAACCTCGAGCGTGTCGCGCAGCTCATTCGCGAGACATCGGCAGACGTCGTGCTGCTTCAGGAGGTGGACAAGGGAACGCGGCGCTCGGAGGGCGTCGATCAGCCGGCGGTTCTTTCGCGGCTCACGGGACTGCGTGTCGCCTTCGGGCGGTCGCTGATCTACCAGGGCGGCGACTACGGCATCGCGATCCTCTCGCGCTGGCCGATCACGTCGCACCGCACCATTCCGCTCCCGGTGCATCCGCCGCAGGAGCGCTCCGAGAGCTCTTACGAGCCCAGGGTAGCGCTCGAGGCTCGCATCGCCAGCCCCGCCGGCGACCTGACCGTCGTGAACACGCACATCGATGCCTCGCGCGACGACCGGTGGCGCCGCCAGGAGATCGTGACCGTCCTGGCGGTCGCGGATTCCGCGCGCGGTCTGCTGCTGATGGGCGGCGACCTGAATTCCACACCGGAGAGCGAGATACAGCGGACGGTGCGCTCACGCGGGCTTCGCGACGCATGGCGCGTCTGCGGCCGCGGCGGCGAGGCGGCAGGGTTCACCTACCCCGCTGATTCAGGCGTGAAGCGGATCGACTATCTGTACTTCCGCGAGAGCACCAGCTGCTCCCGCGCCGAAGTCGTGGCGACGCGGGCGTCGGATCATCGCCCGCTGCTGGTGCACGTGACGCTGCCGCCGGCGCGATAGCATTTACGGCGTCAGCGCCGCGCTGTACGTCGTCAGGAAGCTGATGAAGCGCGACACCTCGGTGATGTCGCGCGCCGTGAAGCGGATGGTGTGCGCGTCGCGGCGCTCGATCCCCGGCAAATAGGTCGCGACCTCCGCTGGCGTGTAGTTCTTGAACGTGACGTCGAGCCGTATGGGTCCGCGAATCACGTAGGGTCGCAGCGCACCGCGTCTGGCGAGTCCCGCCTTCACTTTTTCCCGAATCAAGGCCTGACCGGCGGCCGGCGTCAGCGTATTGGCCGAATGGAAGCTGATGGCGCGCTTCACGACCGCGCCCTCGATGGGACCGATGAGCTGCTGCGCCTCGGCGACAGCGGCGTCGTCTCCCGAAATCATGACGACGGGTACGCCGAAATGCCCCGCCAGGGCGGCGTTGATGCCGGATTCTGCCATCGGGCGGCCGTTGAGCTCCACCGCGGTGAGGCGTGCGCTGGAGATCGTGTGCGCACGCACGCCCTGCATGTTGGTGGTCGCCGAGTGATATCCGATGAATACGGCCGCGGCGACG
>JBOHTL010000323.1:0-4392 GCA_050733735.1 Gemmatimonadaceae bacterium | reverse complement strand
GTCCAGGTCCATGCCGACATCGGTCGAGGCAACGTTGCTCAGGCTCTTGACGAACAGGCCCGCGCCGACGAGCAGCACGATCGCGAGGGCAGCCTGGGTAACGAGCAACGCGAACCGCAGGCTGCTGCGATGGCCGGCCACCTGCGCAGACGCGCTCTTGAGGCTCTCTGATACCCGCGTTCCCAGCCCTTGCAGCGCCGGGGCGATTCCTGCGAGCAACACGCAGGCGACCATCGCGATCAGCGTCAGGAACAGCACACGCGCGTCCACGACCGTGTCATTCCAGACGATGTCGGGTAACAGCACCTGCTGCACGATCGGGCTTGCGGCCCAGGCGATGAGCAGCGCCACGGCGGCGCCGATCGCTGCGAGTATGACCGCTTCGGCGAGCAGGAGGCGCATCAGCCGCCAGCGGCTCACTCCCATGGCCATCCGCACGGCGATCTCGCGACGCCGCTGGTGCGTGCGCGCGATCAGCAGGTTTGCGACGTTCGCACAGGCGATGATCAGCACGATGGCGGACACGCCAAGGACCCAGAGCGACACCTTGCTTTCGGGTGTGAAACCGTTCGGGCCACGCGCTGGGAGAATCGACCCGAGAAGCACCGTGCCAAGTGTGTCCTCGCCGCGATCCTCCTTCGCCCACTCGCGCTGAATCCCGCGGAACCACCGCGTTGCCTCGCCGGCCGCCATCTCAGGAGTGACGCCAGGCGCGAGTCGCGCAAATCCTTCGAGCCACCACGAGTTATCTTCCAGGTGCCAGCTAGGGCCGCGATCCTTCGCGCCGAGCGTCGTCACCGGAACCCAGATGTCGACGCGGCGACGATCGATCCCGCTGAACTTCTCAGGCGCGATGCCGACGACGCGGAACGTTTCACCCTGAAGCCGGATATCCCGCCCGACGATCGAGTCTCCGCCGAACTGCTGACGCGCGAACCCGGCGCTGAGCACGGCGACGTTTTCACCAATGGGAACGCGTTCGTCCTCCGGCGTGAGCAACCGACCGGCTGCCGGTCTGACGCCAAGAAGCGAGAAGTAGTTGCCGGACACCAGCTCGACGTCGACGCTGCGCGCGTCCGGACCGCTGCCAAGCGTGTATGGCTCACGGCTGGCTGCGGCGACTCCGGCGAACGCTTTCACCTCGCCGCGCAACTTCGTTATCACTCGATACGTCGTGGTCGGTCCCGTCCAGAACTCGCCGCGCCGCGATGTCTGCCGATAGTAGACGCGCACGACATCGTCCGGCGCCGTGACGAGTGCCGGCGGCTGAATCAGCAGCTGGTCCACGATCCCGAACATCACGGCGTTGGCGGCGATCCCGACGCTCAGCGCGATCGTGGTGACGATGAGCAGGGCGGGACGGCGCGCGAGCGCGCGCCAGGCGTAACGAAGATCGTCGATGAAAGACATCAGCAAATCCTCCCGGTGAGCCTTGCCCATGCGGCGGTGGTCAACGGCAGTGAGGTCGCGCGCCGAAGCGCGAATGTCACCGAACTCTTCTTCCGCGCGCTTGCGCGCGACGTCGGGCGATGCGCCCAGCCGCACCAGCTCGTCCGCGCGAGCATCGACATGAAACTGGATCTCCTCGTCGATCTCGCGACGGACGGTGTCCGATGACCACGAAACGCGCAGCACCCGGCGGATGCCGGGAATCCGGATCTCGCGCACTCAGGTCTCCCCGGGCTGGGCCTTCAGGATCTTGAAAACCGCTTCGGCGTAGCGCGTCCAGTGTTCGGCGCGCACCTCGAGCTGCTTCCGTCCTTTTCTGGTGAGCTGGTAGTACCGCGCGCGCCGATTGTTCTCCGACACGCCCCACTCGCTTTCCACGAGGCCACGTTCTTCCAGCCGGTGCAGCGCGAGGTACAGCGCGCGGTCTTCGACGAGAATCGCCGCGTCGGAGTTGGCCTTGATCCAGCGCGCGATGGCGAAGCCGTGCCGCGGCCCCCACGCGAGCGTCCGCAGGACGAGGAGGTCGAGCGTTCCACTGACGAGCCCGAGATCTTCCGAGACTGCCATGCCCATTCCCCGGAGTAACTCCGGGGAATCCTATCGCGCCGCGATCAGGCCGTCAACGGTCAGTCCGCGCGGCTGCCCTCCCATTCCTTCTTGCACGAGACGCAGGTGATCGCGTACGGGATGGCGTCGAGGCGCTCGTACCCGATGCGGTTCCCGCACTCGCTGCAGCGGCCGAAACCGTCCGGCGTCTTGTAGAGACGGCGCAACGCGTCGTCGATGTTCCACAGGAGCCGGCCTTCGCGACTCGCGAGCAGAAAGCTCTGCTCGCGTTCGAAGGTGTCGGTGCCTTCGTCGGCCATATGGAAGCGCCACGACGACACTTCGCCCTCCGCGTCGTCCAGACTCGTGCGATGTACGTCGCCGAACTGCTGAACCTGCGCGACGGCGACCTTCCGCTCGTCCAGCAGGCGCTGCTCGAAGTGCTCGAGCTCGCGTTTTCCCCAGGATGACTGGCCGTCGCCGTGCTGCTGCGTTTCCATGAACCCCTCGTTCGCGGTATGCGTCTCGGAGGCAGGGCCCATGCCGAACGCGCTCGCGACTGGCGCTTCTTCAACGAACGTCGTAGTGATTCCAGTCCCTACACCTCTCCTTCATGAAACTCCACAAGCTCACGCCCGTTCTCATGGTCGACGCGATCGAGCCGGTGCTCGACTTCTGGGTTACCCGACTCGGCTTCACCAGGACCACCGAGGTGCCGCATGAAGGACATCTCGGCTTCGTCATTCTCGAGCGCGACGGGATCGAGATCATGTACCAGACGAAGGCCAGCGTCGCGGCAGACATCGCGCCGCTCGCCGCGTCGCCGATGAAAGGCACCTTTCTCTTTTTCCAGGTGGACGACCTGGACGCGATCGAGAAGCAGCTCAAGGGCATCACGCCCATCGTCCCCCGTCGCAAGACGTTCTACGGCGCGGAGGAGCTGATCGTGCGCGAACCCGCCGGAAATGCGATTACCTTCGCGGAGTTTGCGCAGAGCTAAGCACGTCTCACAGCGGCCGTTTCTCGTTTAGCCCGTCGGCAGTCGGGTCACGTCGACATCGCGAACAATCCCCTCCGCATGCCCCTCCAGTATTCCAGCTCCGCCGATCGCCCCCTGGCTGCGCATGAACTCGATCACGTCGCGCGGCCAGATGTGTCCGCAGTTCGCGAGCGTACATCCAATGTCCGTGTAAGCGCCGAACTGGCGCGCGAACAGCTTCACCGGGACGTACATGGCATCGCCATGCTGATGCGAAACGAGCAGCACCGGCGGATTCCCGACGAACACGTGATCGCGAGCGGTGTCGACGCGAACGGGCGCATCGCGACCGAGCAATTGGCGCAACGCCTCGAGGTCGGCATAGAGCTTCCCGTCCATCGTGTGGGGTCCGGGACTGGACGGGTGCGGAACCTCACGATCGACGAGCGGCGATTCGTCGTCCTTGTTGGGATTCTCGATCTTCACGAAGAGGTGGCCGCGCAGCTCGAAGAGGGTGGTGTCGAGCACCAAGGCCGCAACCGTATCCGCGAACGCGCGACGCGCCGAGTCCGGCGCGGCAGACGCATCTTCGCGTGCCTGCGTGGTGCAGGCGGCGACCAGGGCAAGAAACACGACGAAACGCTCTCTCATGCTGGGACTCGGTTCAGAAGATCAGTTCGGTGAGCGACGGCGCTTGACGGCGCCGCCGAACGGTACATACTTCGCGTGAACAGATTTGCATACAATCCACTGGAGGGGCGGCTCATGATCCAAGGCTCGAAGGCGCGCGGGCGTCACCTGGCTCTCGCGATCCTGGCTGGAGCGATGACGTTGATGTCCGGCTGCATTCACATCTCGCAGCGTGCCATCGACAATGGCCGCTCGATGACGAACAGCCTCCAGTATCGGCAGGTCATGTCGGGCGACCGCAGCATGAGCAGCCTGAAGCGGCTGTACTACCGCGCCGACGCGCGTCTGCTCCACCATCGCGACATCCGGTATCCGTTATTTGGAAGCTGGTGATCGTCCCGCCTTTCTCCGGACAGCGCGCAGGTGCGGCCGGAGCAGGGCATCGACGTGATCCCGCAGCCACGATGCCGCTGTGCCCTGCTCGTGGTAGGCCCAGGTGAGCAGGGCGCCGCTGATGAGCGCTTCGATGTTTCGCACCAGCGCGGCGATGTCGGTGTCACGGGAGAGCTCACCACGCGACACGGCCTCCTCGAGAAGCGCCGCGAGCTGCCGCTGCACTTCTCGCGACTGCGTGACGAGGCGTTTTCGGATCTCGGGATCGGCGAGATCCGCCTGGAGATAGGCAAAGTTCCGCAGTAGCGCCGCGGTGTCCGGCGCCATCGCCGCCATGCACTCCGCGTAGGCCCGCACGATCTCGAGGGGCGCATCGTGCTGCTCCCGCATCTGCT
>JBOHTL010000322.1:0-2455 GCA_050733735.1 Gemmatimonadaceae bacterium | reverse complement strand
CTGCAGGGGGGGGCGGCAGCGGCTGGCGGCGAACTGCTGCTCTTCGCCGACGCAGACGTCGTCATGGAGTCCGACGCCGTGGCGCGCGCGGTTCGTCTCATGGTGGCGGAGCGCGCCGATCACGTCGCCGTCGCCCCCGACCTGGTGCTGCCGACGTGGCCACTCGCGCTGGTCGTGAACTACTTCATGATGTGGTTCCTGCTCTGGCTGCGTGCGTGGCGGGCGCGCAATCCGCGCAGCGCCGCCTTCATCGGCATCGGCGCGTTCAACCTGGTGCGCGCGGCAGCATTCGATCGCGTCGGCGGATTCTCGCGCATCCCGCTGCGCCCCGACGACGACATCATGCTCGGCAAGCTGCTCAAGCGCGAGGGCTTTCGTCAGCTCCTCGCGTCAGCGGAAGGAATGGTCCGCGTGGAGTGGTATCGCAACCTGCGCGAGCTGTCGCGTGGGTTCCGAAAGAACGCCTTTGCGGGACTGGACTACAGCGCCCTGCGCGCGGCGGCCGCGACGGTCGGAGGCGCGGCGCTCTGCGTGTGGCCGTTCGTCGCGCTGTGGATCACCAACGGCGCGGAGCGCGGCTGGTATGCGACGGCGGCGGTCGCGCAGATGATCGCGTATGCCGGTCCCGCCTTCGTGCATCGCAGCCGCCCCTGGCTCGCCCTGCTTTATCCGGTCGCGGCGGTGATTTTCGTCACGATTCTCCTGGCCGCCGTGCTGCGCACGCTGCGCCGCGGTGGAATCGAGTGGCGCGGCACGTTCTACCCGCTCGAGCGGCTCCGCGCCAATCGCGTCTAGCCGCGCTTTGGCGTCGCGGTCTTCCCCTTCGCCTTCAGCTTTCCCGGCCGGCGCTTGCCGAACGAGCCGCGGAAGATCTTGCCCTTTTTCGTGCGCTTGTCGCCTTTGCCCATGAGTCGGAGAGTCGGTGTTGAGGTTGCAGCAATGTAGTCGAATGCGCACGACATTTGCCTCAGGTCGCCGCAGCTATGAGCAAACTTCTTCGCGGACTCGCAGCCGGTTACGGCGCCAAGAAGCTCGGCGGCGGATGCTTCAGCACCGTCCTGATCTTCCTGCTTCTGTGGTGGCTGCTGGGCAACTTCGACATCTTCAAGTGATCGAAGCGCGCGGCGCCGGAGTCAGCGCCGGGCGAACGTAAGGCCGAAATACAACTCCGCTCCGGCATACTCCGGATTGCGCTGCCAGCGCTCGTGCGCGCGCCTGATCCCCTCTTTCGCCGTCGCCGCGGCGCGCGACGGATCCGGAGGAAGCGCGAAGGAGCCACCATGCGTCAGCGACTTGGCACGACCACCATCGCGCAGTTTCACCCAGCCCTCCCAGTTCTCGATCCGACGCCCGTCGTTCGTGAGGTGATCGATGGCCGCGAGCGCGGCGTCGAACGGCAGGATGAGCGTGCGATCGGCCAATGACGCATCCGCGAGCGCCGGCGGCAACGCGGCATGATCCGCGCTGCGTTCGCGAGGATCGCCGCTGCCGGAATCAGGCACTACGGAATGATGAGTATTCGCGCGCCGTTCGGCACTGCGCGCCAGATCTCTTCGATTTCTGCGTTGGTGACGGCCACGCAACCCTCCGTCCAGTCCTGCTGGCGGTGGAGCGCGCCGACCGTGGAAAACGCGGGGGGTAAGCCATGAATCATGATATCACCCCCGGGGGACACGCCGCGACGCGCGGCGGTTCGGCGGTCTTTCGCTGCGGGATACGAAATGCGCAGGGACAGGTAGTACTTGCTCTCCGGATTTCTTCCTTCGATGAAGTACACGCCCTCCGGAGTCCTGCCGTCGCCGCGCCGGCTCTTGGCCCCTACGGGATTCTTGCCGAGGGCCACCTCGTAGGACCGCACCTCCCGCCCGCGATGGAACATCGTGAGCCGACGGGTGCTCTTGTCCAGCACCATGCTGTCCGCGGCATACGCCTTCGGACGGGACATCGCCGATTCGAGTGGCGTCATCGGCCTGCGCGCGCCACTCACTGAACGGCCTGCCGGAGCGCCAGCCAGCATCACCGGAGCGGTGTCGGCGGACACGACAGCAAGCAGCAACAGCAGAGGGTTGAGCATCGGGCCGGGAGGGGTACGGCGGCGCTCGGTGGGGTTGGCGCCTTCAACAGGTAGGACGACCTGAACAGGAATTGTGTAATCGCGCGCAGGGCACGGCAACGGGCCATTTTGTAGCGGACGGGACCATTGTCGGCGCTTAAATTGACGTATGTCACAGCGCATTTCGCCGCCGCTCGCCGTGCTCTTCGACCTCGATGGGACCCTCATCGACTCGATAGAGCTGATCCTCAACTCGGCGCGGCACGCGTTTCAGGGACGCGACGGACATGTGCCATCGGATGCCGAATGGCTCACCGGGGTCGGCATCCCGCTCGTCGCGATGTTCCAGCGCTATACGAAGAGCGACGCCGAAGTCGACGCACTCATCGCCAAGTACCGCGA
>JBOHTL010000321.1:0-6012 GCA_050733735.1 Gemmatimonadaceae bacterium | reverse complement strand
CTTCATGGAAAAGAACGACGCGCTCGTGCGAAAGGTGAAGGGCGCGATGATCTACCCTGGCGTCATCATGACGGTGGCCGCCGGCGCGATCATCGTCCTGCTCGTGTTCGTCATTCCGACGTTCGAGAAGATGTTCACGGAGGCGAGAATCCCGCTGCCGCTGCCGACGACGATCGTCATCGGGCTCTCGCGCGGTTTGCAGAAATGGTGGTGGGCCGTGATTCTCATCGTCGCCGCGCTCAGCTGGTCGGTCAAGAAGTACTATGCGACCAGCGACGGCAAGCTCGTCATCGACCGGCTCATGCTGAAGGCGCCGGTGCTGGGCGACGTGCTGCGCAAGTCGGCAGTGTCGCGCTTCACGCGCACGCTCGGCACGCTGATCGGTTCCGGCGTCAGCATTCTCGACGGTCTCGAGATCACGGCGAAGACGTCGGGCAACCGCGTCATCCAGGACGCGATCATGGAATCGCGCGCCTCGATCGCGGGTGGTGAAACGATCTCCGCGCCGCTGAAGAAGTCGGCGGTGTTCCCGCCGATGGTCATCTCGATGATCAACGTCGGTGAGCAGACCGGCGGTCTGGACGAGATGCTCACGAAGATCGCCGACTTCTATGACGAGGAAGTGGACGCCGCCGTCTCCGGCCTGCTCTCGCTCATGGAGCCGGTCATGATCGTGTTCCTCGGCGTCATCGTCGGCGGCATGGTCGTCGCGATGTACCTGCCGATCTTCGACATGGTGAACGCGGCCGGCGGCTAACCCGAGTCGCCTCGGGTTGACGCGCAAAATTGCTGCCCTGTAGATCCGATGACTGCCGCGATATTGAAACGCGGTTTGCTCAGACTGAAGAGGCCCTCGCCCGAGGGCCTCTTCGTCTATAGACGGGGGAACGGCGCTCTACTTCGATTTCGCGCCCTTGGCTGCACGCACGGTCTGGGACTTCTCCAGCTCGTCTAGAGCGCGAAGGATGGCTCGCCGTGCCCAGGCTGAGTCATCAAGATACTCGCCTTCGGCGGCGCGTCGCAGCCGATTGCGATCAACGGGAGTCAGTCGCACCTGAAGCTGCTCCGTTTTAGGCATCGAGGCGGCCCAGCGCGCTAGTCAATGCCGAAACTCTCCGTTGTCGGGTGTCACCCAATGCATTACATTGCATTACGACCTCAAAGCGGAGTTCTCATGCCTAAGACGGCGTACATACGACTACAAAGCCCGGCGGGAAGGTGGCCGGGAAGCTGGTACGTTTCAAGCGGACCAGGACCGGGCGCGTCGAGGCCACCTCGCAGTATTCGTCCATGGCGAACTTCGGCTCGCGCGAGCGCGCGCATGCCGAGGCCGTGCGCTGGCGCGATTGAAACGTCCGCTGGATCTACGACCGAAAGTTCAATCCGAGATACATCGATCTCGAGGCGCTGACGCCTGGGAGTCCCGGACGTCCGAAGGCGGCGGCCAAGTAATCGATGCAATCTCGGGCGGCGGCGCGTACGTTTACTGTCGCCTCCTGACAAAGCCCTCTGTTCCGAATGACGCTTTCCTGACGAGACTCCTCCGAGAGACTGAGGGTTATGAATCAGCCGGCCAGAGCGCCTCTCCTTTAGGAGGGGGAAACGGCGGGAACCGTTCCCTCTTCGTTTTCGGACCTGGGAGATGGAACCACGGAGGAGACAGATGGCGGGCCTGAGCAAGGTGAACCTGGCGCTGATAGCTAGTTCGGCTTATTGTATAAACCGAACTAAGGCCGCGTCCCAAGTTCGCTTTACCAATTCTCCCCCGTCATGCCTGGACGCCTCATCAAGCGAACCTGGACCTCGAATTCCACGGCGCACGCGCCGCGCAGGCACCGTCGTGCCTGCAAATACGCTGCGTTCGTGCCGGACGTGCTTGCGACTCTTGATGTTCGCCTGGAAGGAGCGGTAGCCGGCGTCGTATCAGAAGCTGAGGACGCGATCAGGCGGCTCAACGTGGAGAGCGGAGCTGCGCTGGCGCCGCTTGCGCGTTTCCTGTTGCGCTCGGAATCGATCGCGTCGTCTCGCATCGAAGGCCTCCAGGTTGGAATCCGGCAGCTCGCGCGCGCCGAGGCGGCGCAGGATGCCGGAGAGGCCCCGGGTGTCACTGCGATGGAGCTGCTGGCGAACATCGACGCGATGGTGCTCGCGGTAGACCATGCCGCAGACGCGGCAGCGTTCAAGGTCGATCACATCATCGCAATTCACCGGCGCCTCATGCAGCGTACGCCGCACAAGCACATCGCCGGCAAGATTCGCGAGGAGCAGAATTGGATCGGCGGAAATGACTACACGCCGTGCGATGCTGACTTTGTTCCGCCGCCACCCGAAAACGTCAAGCCTCTGCTAGCCGATCTCTGTCGCGCGATCAACGACGACATGCTGCCGCCGGTGGTGCAGGCGGCGCTCGTCCACGCGCAGTTCGAGACGATCCACCCGTTCGGTGACGGCAATGGCCGTACGGGACGTGCGCTGATCCATGTCGTTCTGCGGCGACGCGGCTTGACGCCTCGATTCATACCTCCGGTGAGTGTCATTTTGGCGCGGTCACGGGATCGCTACATCGCACAGCTCACCGGTTTTCGCGGCGCCAGCGTTACGGAATGGATCGAACACTTTGCCGCAGCCACCGTTAGCGCCGCGCGCCTGGCCGATGAATACGTTGGTGCAGTCCGCGCACTTCAGGACGAATGGCGGTCACGGCTCCAGGCGTCCGGAGTCGGTCCACGTGCGGGTGCGGCCGCATGGGCGATCATCGACGTGCTGCCTGAACACCCGATGATCACAGGCCCAGTCGCGATCGCGGCCACCGATCGAGCCCGTGCCTCCGTTTATGAAGCCCTCGACCAGCTCGAGGAGGCCGGCGTGCTCATTCCACTTTCCAAGGCCAGACGCGGGCGCTGGTGGGAGGCCGACGGCATGCTCGACCTCATCGAGCGCATTGATGCAGGTGCCTCGCCTTAACCTCTGTGGTACTACCGTCCCATGACTGAGAATTCGACATGGCGCGTCGCCGTGGGCGACGACACCACGTCGGCGATCTACGAGCCGGCTATTGGTGAAGAACAGGGCGTCTTCATGTGCGCGCACGGCGCCGGCGGGAACATGAACGATCGCGCGACGGCGGCGACCGCCACAGCCATGCGCGAGATCGGACTCGGCGTGGTTCGCTTCAACTTCCTGTACAAGGAAAAGGGCAGGGGCGGTCCGGACCCGATGCCGAAGCTGATGTCGACCTACACGGCCGTCGTCGACCATGCGCGCCGCGAGCTGAATCCGCAGCGCTTGATCATCGGCGGACGGTCCATGGGCGGACGCACGGCATCGATGCTGGCGGCGGAAGCGTTCGACGCTGATGGATTGCTGCTGCTCGCCTATCCGCTGCATCCGCCCGGCCAGCACGACAAGCTTCGCGTCGAGCATCTTCCGTCAATCACGATGCCAGTGCTCTGCTTCAATGGCACGCGCGACGCCTTCTGCGAGCCGAGCCTGATGAAGAACGCGCTCGAGAAGGTCAGGACCCGCTGGACGATGCACTGGATCGACGATGCGGACCATGGATTCAAGGTGCCGAAGAGGACGGGGCGGACCGAGTCCGACGTTATGATCGAGATCAGAAATGTGACCGAGGACTGGCTGCAGACCATCTGGCCTGGGAAAGGGTAAATGGGAAATGGGTGGGACCTGCGACGCGGGCTGGCGGATCACCAGGCAGCCGTGCGCGAGTTCATTGCCCGGGCGAGCGGCGTTCCTGAGGAGCGTTGGCTTCTTCCGCGCGCCGAAGGGAAGTGGACGCCGGCGCAGGAAACGCGTCATCTCGTCCTGACGTACGACGCTCTCATGCGCGATCTTCGGCGCGCGGAGCCGATGCAGCTGCGCGGCAACCGGATGCGACGGTTTTTCTGGAAGCTGATCGGATTGTCATGGATTCGGTGGCTGCGGCGAATTCCGCGCGCCGTGCGAGCGCCGCGAGAGGTGCGGCCGGAGTGGGAGCCAGCGCCAGCTTCGGAGCTGCTGCCGGCTCTGCTGCGTCGCGCTCAGGAGTTCGAGGAGGTATTCGAAGAGAAGTGGAGCAGCGAGCCGCGCCGGCGAGTGACCCATCCATTCGGTCCTATCACCCTCGATGACACGATCCGCCTTTCAACCGTTCATACCCGACATCACGCCGCCTTTCTTCCTCCCTCTCCATGACCTCCATCGACCGCCGAGAGTTCGTTCGCCGCGGCGCCATTGCCGGCGCGGCGCTATCCGTTCCTTCGAGCGTCCTGGGTGCCATGCACTCGGCGCGTCATACCGCGCACCCCGCGCAAGCCTCCGCGACGGCGTTTGAGCTCGACGAGATCACCATTGCGCAGCTCCAGGACGACATGCGCACGGGACGACGTACCGCGCGCTCGATCGCGGAAGCGTATCTCGCGCGCATCGGCGAGATCGATCGCAACGGACCGTGTGTCAACTCGGTGATCGAGACCAACCCGGACGCACTCGCCATCGCCGACGCGCGGGATCGCGAACGCCGCGACGGAGGTGGGCGGGTGCGGGGCCCGATGCACGGCATCCCCGTGCTCGTCAAAGACAACATCGATACCGCCGACCGGATGAAGACGAGCGCGGGATCGCTGGCGCTCGCCACGACGATCGCATCCCGCGACGCGTTCATCGTGCAGCGCATGCGCGACGCGGGCGCCGTCATCATCGGCAAGACCAACCTCAGCGAATGGGCGAACTTCCGCTCCACGCATTCGACGAGCGGGTGGAGCGGGCGGGGCGGGCTGACGCGCAATCCGTACGCCCTCGACCGCAACCCTTGCGGCTCGAGCTCGGGGACTGGCGCGGCGGTCTCCGCGAACCTCGCCACCGTCGGCGTCGGAACGGAGACGGATGGCTCGATCGTTTGCCCATCGAATGCGTGCGGTCTCGTCGGGATCAAGCCGACGGTCGGATTGCTGAGCAGAAGCGGCATCGTCCCCATCTCGCACACCCAGGACACTCCTGGACCCATGGCACGCACGGTGACCGACGCTGCCATCCTGCTCGGCGTCATGACCGGCGTGGATGCGACCGATCAGGCGACGGCCGCGAGTCGCGGGCGAAGTCGGAGCGACTATCGCGAGTCTCTCCGCGACGACGGTTTGCGCGGCGCGCGCATCGGTGTCGCGCGCAACTACTTCGGATTCAACCCACATGTCGACCGCACGCTGGAGCCGGCCATCGACGCCATGCGGTCGGCTGGTGCCGTGATCGTGGATCCCGTGGAATTCCCCACGCGAGGAAAGTTCGACGACGCGGAGTTCGAGGTCCTGCTCTACGAGTTCAAAGCTGACCTCAACGCCTATCTGGCGACGTCCAACGCGCCGTACAAGACGCTCGAGGAGTTGATCGCGTTCAACGAGGCGAATCGCGACCGTGAGATGCCCTGGTTCGGGCAGGAAATTTTCGAGATGTCGCAGAAGAAGGGCCCGTTGACCTCTGCGGAGTACCGGACGGCGCTGCAGAAATGCCGCGACCTTTCTCGCGCGCAGGGAATCGACGCACTCCTCGCGCAGCACCAGCTCGACGCGTACGTCGCTCCGACAGGGAGTCCGGCCTGGATGACCGATCTGCTGAACGGCGACCATTTCACCGGCGGCAGCTCCAGCCCCGCGGCGGTCTCCGGATACCCGTCGATCACTGTCCCGGCCGGGTTCATTCATGGCCTTCCCGTCGGCATATCATTCATGGGCGCTGCGTATTCCGAGCCGACGCTGATCAGACTGGCGTATGGTTTCGAGCGCGCCACTGGGGCGCGCAAAGCGCCAACGTTTGCGGCAACGGCGTCGTTGTCGTGACAGGAACCATGAGAGGAGAACGATGAAAGCCATACTGGGACTCGTGCTGTCGTTCGCGCTCGTCGTCGCTTGCGCTGGAAATGATTCGGCCACGGACACGGCGGGGGCCGTAGATACCGTCAGCGCCGCTGCGGCGACGCCCGCGACACCGGACACGGGCGCCGCCACGGGCGCACTCGTGAAT
>JBOHTL010000320.1:0-4575 GCA_050733735.1 Gemmatimonadaceae bacterium | reverse complement strand
TGGGCTTCGACGTCCCGAGCGAGGACGCCGCGGCCGCGTGGATCGACGAGCTGGACCATGAAGCAGCGGAGATGGTGCTGGATCCCGTGCGAGTGGCTCGTCGCGATGATCCGTCCTCCCGGCGCGTGCGGATCCGTCTCCCGCCAGGCATGCGATCGGCGCGCGTGGAGTTGATGCTCGAGGAGGAAAGCGGGCGCGCGTGGACCGTGCGCCACGACATCCGCCGCTCAGCCACCGTCACCCTGCCGACGCGAGCGCCGTACGGGTATCACCGGCTCATCGCGCGCCTGGAATCACCGGCCGGGCAGCGCACCGCGGAACAGTCGTACATCGTGGTGCCGTCGTCGTGTGTCACGCCGGAGATGCTGTACCGCGCGCGCAATGGAGGCGATCTGCGCGCCGCCGGCGTGGTGGCGAACCTGTACTCGGTGCGACGCGAGCAGGATTGGGGCGTCGGCGACTTCTGCACGCTGACGCAGCTCGTGGAATGGGCCGCCGCACGCGGCGCGGAGTTCGTCGGCGTGAATCCGCTGCATGCCCTCGTCAACCGGGGATGGGACATCAGCCCGTACAGTCCCGTCACGAGACTCTTCCGCAATCCGTTGTACCTCGACGTGGACGCGGTGCCGGAGATGTCGCAGTCGGAAGAGGCGCGCACCATCCTGAACACTCCCGGCACGCGCGCGCAGCTCCGTGCCGTGCGCGAAGCCACCCAGGTCGACTACGAAGGCGCGATCGATCTCAAGCTTCGCGTTCTCGCCGAGGCGCATCGCGCATTCCGGTCGCGCGACAGCGAGCGACGCCGCTCGTACGCCGACTTCGTGCGGCAGCGCGACCCGGAGCTCACGCGATTCGCCGTCTGGATGGCGATCGCGGAAAACAGCGGCGTCGCGGACTGGCGGCAGTGGCCGTCAGCAATGCAGGCGCCGGACGATCCCGCGGTGGGGGCGTTCGCCGATGCGCACGATGAACGCGTCGATTTCCACCGGTGGCTGCAGTTCGAATGTGATCGACAGCTGCGCGACATCTCGGACCGCGCGCGCGTGCTCGGCATGCGCATCGGCGTCTACCAGGATCTCGCGATCGGCACGCATCCCGGAGGGAGCGACACCTGGAGCTATCCGGAGCTGTTCCTCAGCGGAGCGTCGGTCGGCGCGCCGCCGGATCCCTACGCCGCTGACGGACAGAACTGGGGGCTGCCTCCCATGAGTCCGCGCGCGCTGCGCGGCCAGTGCTACCGCTACTGGATTCAACTGCTGCGCCGTGCATTCGAGAATTCCGGCGCGCTGCGCATCGATCATGTGATGGGGCTCTTCCGCGTCTTCTGGATTCCCGATGGGTTGAGCGGCAGGGACGGCGCCTACGTGCGATTCCCCGCGGAGGATCTGCTCGGGATCCTGGCGCTCGAGAGCATGCGCAACGACGCGCTCGTGGTCGGCGAGGACCTTGGCACGGTCCCGAAGGAAGTACCGCGCGCGCTCGCGCGATGGGGCATCCTGTCGTCGAAGGTGCTGTACTTCGAACGTGACCGAAAAGGACGCGGATTCAATCCAGCGAAGACCTATCCCGCGCTCTCCCTCGCCACGGCGAACACCCACGACATGCCCACGCTGGCCGGGTTCTGGAACGAGCGGGACATCGAGCTCCGGGAGCAGGTCGGGCTGCTGCGCACGTCCAGAGAGGTGGGGAGCGCGAAGCGCCAGAGGGCGAAGGACAAGGAGGCTCTGCTGGCGCGTGTGGCGCTCGACGCGCCGCGGCATTTCGAGGAGCCAACCTTCACTCGCCGCCTCACCGGGCGCGTGCACGAATTCCTCTGCTCCACGCCCGCCCTGCTCGTCGGCATGTCGCTGGACGATCTCATCGGCGAGACGGATCCCGTCAACGTTCCCGGAGTCGGCCCCGACAAATATCCCAGCTGGCGACGCAAAACGCGGATGACGATGGAGCAGATCGCGTGGAGCTTCGAGGTGGACGACGCGATGCGATGTCTCGCGCGCCGGAAGGACCCGAGCGGAGCGAAGCAGGGATGACTCGCCTCGTCACAGCCACGTACCGGCTGCAGCTGCGACGCGAGTTCCCGCTGTCGGCGGCGCGCGAGCGGGTCAGGTACTTCGAGCGCCTGGGCGTCTCGCATCTGTATCTCTCGCCGGTCCTGGCCGCGCGTCGCGGAAGCGCCCACGGCTATGACGTCATCGATCCGACGCGCGTGAATCCCGAGCTCGGGACGGAGGACGATCTGCGCGGGCTCGCAGCCGATCTCCACGAGGCTGGGATGGGAATCATCCTCGACATCGTGCCGAACCACATGGCCGCGAGCGAGCAGAATCCGTACTGGGACAACGTGCTCGAGCGCGGACTCGAATCGCGCTACGCCGAATGGTTCGACATCGACTGGGAGGCGCCGCGCGTGAAGAACCGCGTGCAGCTTCCCGTGCTCGGCGACGAGTTCGACAAGGTGCTGGAGCGCGGCGAGCTGAAGCTCCATGTCCGCGACAGCGGGTCGCGCATCGCGTACTTCGACAAGACGTTTCCGCTCGATCCCGCGACGCTGCCGAAGGAGGTGCAGCTCGCCCAGTGGGATCCGTCAGGTCGCGGCGCCGCGGAGGAGTGGGCGAGCGGCGCTGCAGGTCGCGAGCGGCTGCGCGAGCTGCTCGACACGCAGCACTACCGTCTGGTGTTCTGGCGCCGCGGCGCGGAGATCAACTATCGCCGCTTCTTCGACATCAACGATCTCGTGGGCGTGCGGGTCGAGTCGGAGAGTGTCTGCGAAGCCACGCATCGGCTGGTGTTCGACTGGATTCGGGACGGTGTCCTCGACGGGCTGCGGATCGACCACGTCGATGGTCTGCGCGATCCAGCGGCCTACCTGGCGCGGCTGCGGGAGCGCGTGGACGCTCTGCGTCACGCGGACGCACCGGCGCGGGTGCCCATCGTCGTGGAGAAAATTCTTTCCGGCGACGAGGAGCTGCCGCGGTCCTGGCCTGTGGACGGGACCACGGGTTATGACTTCATGACGGACGTCGAGGATCTCTTTCTCGATGCCGCGGGATACGCCGCGATCGAGGCGAACTACCGCGCGCTGCGACACAATCCGGAGATGCGGTTCCGCGCCATCGCGCACGAAGGCAAGCGCCGCGCGCTGAAGGGGCCGCTCGCGTCTGACGTGCTCCGGACCGCGCGACTCGCTCGCGCGTGGCGCCCGACCGACTTGACGGTGCAGGAGATCGGCGATGCCATCGTCGAGCTCATCGTCCGGCTGGAGGTGTATCGGACGTACGTGTCGACACCGGGGGTCCTCGACGACGCCGACAGCAAAGTGCTGGAACGTGCGCTGGCGGAAGCGCGCGCCGCGGGTGATGTGAACACGGACGCGCTCCAGCTGATCGAGGACGCGTTCCGCGCGCCCCCGTCGCCCGGAGATGCGATTCGCGCGGAGCTCGTGGCTCGTATCCAACAGACGTCCGGTCCCGCGACGGCGAAGGGGGTGGAGGACACCGCGCTGTACATCTATGTGCCGCTCGCGTCGCGCAACGAAGTCGGTGGAGAGCCCGATCGTCCGCTCGAGAATGCGTCGGCGCGTGTCCACGAGCGCAACGCGAAACGCGCGCGAGACTGGTCCCGGACGCTCCTGGCGACCGACACGCACGACACGAAGCGCAGCGCGGACCTCCGCGCGCGGCTCGGCGTCCTGACGACGATGCCCGACGAGTGGGCCCGGCACGTCAGTCGCTGGCGTCGTCTCAACAAGTCGAATCGCCAGGTCATTCGTGGAAGGCTGACCCCCGACACGAACGCCGAATATCTGTACTACCAGACCGTGTTCGGGATGTGGCCGGCGCCGCGTCCCCAGCGTCGCGCGGACGATCTGCCGTCGCGCGAATGGCTGGAGGCCGCGCGCCAGCGCCTCGTGGAGTACATGCGCAAAGCGGCGCGTGAAGCGAAGACGCGCACCAGCTGGAGGGAAATCGATCCTCAGTACGAGAACGCGCTGCTCGACTTCGTGAGCAGGACGCTGACGCCGCAGGAGGAGACGCACTTCCTTCCGGACCTCGCGCGCCTCACCGCGCGGGCGGCCATGGCGGGATTCCAGTCAGCGATCGCCCGCGTGATGCTGCAGTTCACGTCCCCCGGCATTCCCGACATCTATCAGGGGAGCGAGTTGTGGAGCTTCACGCTCGTCGATCCGGACAATCGTCGTCCCGTGGACTTCGATCTGCGCGCGAAACTGCTCGACGAGATGGCGGCGCCCGACGCGGATGGGACCTGCGACATCCGCGCGTCTCTCCAGCCCCTGCCCGACAATCGGGCGAAGCTCGCGCTCGTCGCTCGCCTCCTGCGCGTGAGGCGCGATCACCCTTCGCTCTTCACCGAAGGCGACTACGTTCCTCTGGTCTTCTCCGGCGCGAGTGCACAGTCATTCGCGTTCTCCAGACGATGGCAGAATGACCGCTGCATGGTGATTGCGCGAACGAGATTCGGATGGGAGGGTAGTGAAGAGCAGGCAGCCAGGCTTCTGCTTTCGCACGACCTCGCAGGGAGGTGGACGTCCGTTCTGACGTCCCGTTCAATCGACCT
>JBOHTL010000319.1:0-10203 GCA_050733735.1 Gemmatimonadaceae bacterium | reverse complement strand
GTCCCTCGCAGCGCCTCGGGAGCGGGCGGTCCGCCCGGATCGGAATAGTGCCTCCGGCGATCCGGAGGGAGAATGGAATCGAACTCGGTCGGTTGGTCGCCGACCTGGATCCCTTTGCTCGTCAGATCGGAGAGCAGCTCTTCGGGAGTGAGCCAGGCATCGATCGACGCATGTCCACCGGCCTGGCAGGCCCCAGCGTAGGTGATCCTGACACTCGCGGGAGCGTACAGCGCCCGCAGGTACGCGGCGGCGGCCACCGGCGGAGCGACGGCGCACACGGTCATCGACCCGATGTCGGCGGCGTGCTTGCCCAATCGACGCGCGACCAGCGGACACCAGCTGAGCACCAGCGGCGTGTTAGTGTTCTCTAGAATCGCGATCACGCGCTTCGCGAGAATCTCGTCGCCCCAGCTGGCGGGCACCGCCGCGCGATAGCCGGCCGCAAGGCACGCGTGCGCGAGTTGCACGGGCGTGGCGGGCGACGCGGCGAGCACCGCGTCCGTGCCAAGGATGAGCAGCGAGGGGGAAGTCACGAGAAGGGCCACGCAAGAGAGACGCCCGTGCGCATGCCTGTCAAGAGCGGCCCAGACATTGCAACCCCTTAGCCGGTCACGAGAAGCGAGGATGGATGACCGCGGAGCAACTGCCCGCGACAACAATGCGGCTCGCCAACACCACCGTCGAGGCGATGCTCGCGTATGCAGCGCGCGCGACCTGGCCGGCGGGGTTCGTGATCTACCAACGCGGCGCCCCAGCGGACGGAGTGTTCGTGGTCCTCGAAGGGCGCGTGATCCTTCGGAGTCGCGTCCGGGCGGGACGCGGGTACATCCCCTGGATCGCCACGCCCAACGAGACCTTCGGCGCGGAGGGATTGTCTGGAACGCCGCGTTACAGCACCGAGGCCCGCGCCGACGAAGAAACCGCGACGCTCTTTCTGAGCGCCGGGCGATTCCGCTCATTTCTGCGAGAACAGCCGCAGCATGCGATGTCGCTGATCGCGCAGGTGTTGACGGAACGATCGACGCTGCTCGAAAAGCTGCGCGAGCTCACCACCATGAGCGTGGAACAGCGGCTCATCGTGTCGCTCACGCGGATGGCCGCGTTCGACACGTTCACGCGCGAGGATGGATCGCTGGTTCTGAACACGAGCCGGTACCGCTTGCTCTGTGAGCTCGTCGGCGCGACGAGGGAATCGGTCTCGCTGGTGCTCGGACGCTTCGCCGGTGAAAATCTCATCGAGCGAAAGGGCAGCCTCCTCGTCGTGCATGTGCACAGGCTGCTGCACCGCGTCGAAGAGCTGCCGACCGACGATCTGCTGCTCACGACCACCGCGCCCGTCGTCACCAGTCAGGTGGTCTGAGGCTGGCAGCGTCGCCGCCGTGCGTGGTATCCGCACGGTCTATATTCCGGACGTATGCTCACGCCGCAGGAGCTCTCGCGGTACGCGCGACAGCTGGTACTCCCCGAGCTCGGTTTGTCGGGTCAGGAGCGTCTGCGTCATTCGAAAGTCCTGATCGTGGGCGCTGGCGGACTCGGCTCGCCCGCAGCGCTCTACCTTGCCGCTGCGGGAACCGGTGTCATCGGGCTGATCGACGAGGACGTTGTCGAGCTGAACAATCTGCACCGCCAGATCCTGCACGACACCGCCCACGTCGGAAGCGCGAAGGTCGAATCGGGCGCGGATGCCATCCGCCAGCTCAATCCTCACGTCGACGTTCGCACGCACGCCGAGAAGCTCACGCGCGAGCGCGCGCTCGATCTCTTCCGCGCATACGATCTGGTGCTCGACGGATCGGACAACTATCCGACGCGGTATGCGGTGAACGACGCATGTGCGTCTCTGAACATGCCGTGGGTCTACGGCAGCGTCGAACGATTCACGGGACAGGTCTCTGTCTTCGGCATGCCCGGCGGCCCGTGCTATCGATGCCTGTTCCCGGATGCTCCGGGGCCAGGAAGTACGGCGAATTGTGAGGAGATCGGGGTGCTCGGCGCCGTGCCCGGGGTGATTGGTTCCCTGCAGGCGGTCGAAGCGCTCAAGTGCCTTGTCGGCGTCGGGGAGCCGCTCGGGGGCCGGCTGCTTCAGTTCGACTTCCTGTCGGGAGGAGTCCACGTCGTGGAGTTCGATCGTCGAGCGGACTGCCCGGCATGCGGGGCGCTCCAGCGCGCTCCCGAACCCACCGTCGTCGAGCCGCCGACGGATCGCCTGCCGGATCTGGACGTCGAGCCGGCGGAAGTGGCGGAACGCGTTCGCCGCGGCGAAAGAATCCGGCTGCTCGACATTCGTGAGCCGTGGGAGATCGCCGTCGTCCGACTCGAGCACTCTCAGGCGCTTCCGATGCAACAGCTACCCGCCGCCGTGGCGACCCTGGATCCGACTCAGGAGCTCGTGCTGTACTGTCACCACGGAACGCGCAGCAGCATGGCCGCCGAGTGGCTGCGCCATCAGGGATTTCGCGCCCGTAGTCTCGCCGGCGGAATCGATCGGTGGAGCCTCGAGATCGATCCGACGCTGCCACGTTACTGACCCGGGACAGGTGTGATTCCCGCGCTCGCACTGCTCGCCGCCCTGGCCGCCGGACGCGCCACGTACCCTCGCCTGCTCGAGCGCAGACAGCGCGCGCGCCGCCGACTGGGATCGGATGGCGTGATCGAGGGGGCGGCGGAGATCACGCGCTTGCGGGAGAATGCCACCGGCGTGCTTCTGCTCCACGGCGGCGGCGACACGCCCCAGGTGGTATCCGAGCTCGCCGAATATCTGTACGAACACGGTTTCTCGGTGCGCGCGCCGCTGCTCGAAGGTCACGGACGCGATCTTCGCGCACTGGAGCGGGTCACCGCTTCGCGATGGCACGCGCAGGTGCATCGCGAGCTCGAGGAGCTTCGCCGCACCCATCCCCGAATCGCCGTGATCGGTCTCTCGATGGGAGGGGCGCTCGCCGTGCAGGCCGCCGCAGACTACCCCGATCTCATGGCGCTGGTGCTGCTCGCGCCGTACATCGCCATGCCCGAAATGGTTCGCCGTCTCGCGGAGACCAGCACCTGGTGGGGCTGGGCGGTTCCGTACTTCTCGTCATTCGGCTCGCGTTCGATACGCGACGCGGCCGCCGCCGAACGAGCGCTCGGTCATGGCATCCTCACGCCGGCCATGCTTCGCGCGCTGCGTGATGTCGTCGACGACGCCTGGAATGTCCTGCCGCGGGTGAAGGCGCCGACGCTCGTGATTCAGTCGCGCGAGGACAACCGCATTGCCGCGGAGAGCGCAGAGCTCGGATTCACGCGCCTGGGTGCCGCGGAGAAGAAATTCGTCTGGACCAACGATGCCGGGCACGTGATCACGGTGGACTTCGGATTCCAGCGCGTCTACGAGCTGACTCGCGCCTGGGTCGAAGCCCACCGGAAGGATGTCAGACGCCCGAGCGTACGCGCTCGACCAGATTCCCGCTGAGATCCTTCAACGTTTCCACGCCGCTCGAAACGGCGACGGACGCTTGCTGCACGACTTCGCGCGTCACGCGCTTCACGCGTGCCACCGGCGACTGCTTCCGTTTGCGCGAGCGTCGCGCGGGACGCCGTGCCGTGTTCCTGGAGCCGCGCTTCGCCGATGTCGCTCTGCGTGAGCCGCGTTTGGACGCCGCGCGCTTCATACCTCCGCGCTTCCGCGCTCCGCCACCCTTGCGTGTCGAGCCGCCTTTGCGCGCGGAGCCACGCGTGCGCGCCGATGCGCCACGGCGCGCCCCTCCGCGCTTCGCCGCGCCTTTCTTTCGCGCCGATTTTCTCGCCCCCCCCCTGGATGCCATGTGCCTCTCCTCGAGGAAATGAACCGGCGGCCCTGCACAGCAAGATTCAGGCGCAAGCGCCGGGGTCGCGTTGCTGGGACGCACCCGCGGCTCTACAATGAAACAGCGCGAAGCTGTCTCCACTCGGCGGAGTCCTCATGCTCGAAATCACGCTCGGCGTCATTGCTGCGCTGGTCGTCGTTGTCGTCACGAAGTCCGTGAAGATCGTGGGACAGGCGGAGGTGCTCGTGGTCGAGCGCCTCGGGCGCTTTCATCGCGTCGCCCGCTCGGGTTTGAACATTCTCATCCCATTCGTCGAACGCCCGCGGGCCATCGACGTGCGGTACGCCGAAGCGGACGTCGGTGGGATGAAGCGCATCGCGGCGCGAACCACCACGCGCATCGATCTCCGTGAGCAGGTGCTCAACTTCCCGAGCCAGCCGGTGATCACAAAGGACAACGTCACGATCGACATCGATGCCGTGTTGTACTACCGAATCGCCGAACCGCAGAAGGCGACGTACGCCGTTCAGAATCTGCCGTATGCACTGGAAACGCTGACCCGCACCACCCTGCGCAACATCGTCGGCGAAATGGAGCTCGACCAGACGCTCGCGAGCCGCGATCAGATCAACAAACGGATGCGCGAGGTCATCGAAGAGGCGGCCGTGAGCTGGGGGGTGGACGTCACTCGCGTGGAGCTGCAATCGATCGAGCCGCCAGGCGACATCCAACAGGCCATGGAGCTCCAGATGCGCGCGGAGCGCGAACGGCGGGCCGCGGTCACCAACGCGGAAGCCGGAAAGCGCGCGGCGATTCTCGAGTCCGAAGGGCTTCGCGAATCTCAGGTCCGAAAAGCGGAGGGCGAGAAGGAAGCGTCCATTCTGCGCGCCCAGGGGCTCGCGGAGGCACGACTCGCCATGGCCGAAGCGGAGGCGGAATCGATCCGCAGAATCGCCGCGGCGCTGCCCGATGGGCAGGCGGCGATGTACCTGCTCGGTTTGAAGTATCTCGAGGCACTCCCACGGCTCGCGGAGGGAAAGGGATCCACGATCTTCCTGCCCACCGAGGCCTCCGGGGTCATGGGTGCGGTGGGGGCGCTTCGCGAGCTTGTCGCGCGCGGGATGCCCGGCTCTTCCCCGGCAAATCCGTACGCGAATGCGCCTCGGGCACAACTTCCGCGAAGCGAAGGGTTGCAGAAACCGGGAACGGATGAGTGACACGCCGAGAATCAGCCGCGAGCGGGCGGAGCGCATCGCGAAGGCGCACGCGTGCGATCGATGCGGCGAATACAGCTACAAGCGCGTCAAAGTGATACCGGCGACGAAGCGCCTCGAAGAATCGCTCGGCGTGGTCTGGTCGACGGAACAGATCTGCGGTGTGTGCGACTCGCACATCGAGCTCGGAATAGACGAAGACGGAACGATCGTCTTCGTGTCATGACCGCGGCCACGGATCCTTGCGCGAGTATTTCCCAAAGACCGCGCTGAGCACGGACTCCGGATTCTCGAGTCGCGCGATCACATCAATCCGTTCGCCCAGGACGAGCGGTTTTGTGAATTCCCGATAGCGACCGTAGCCGTGGCAGAAGCATGACGGCCCGGGTCGGGTGAGCGTGCCGAGCCAGATGTCCCAGATACCGAGCCATGCGAACGCATAGAAGGCGTTCATTTTTCCGAAGGTCGGCAGGTCGCTTTCGACCACATGGCGTGGCAATGAACCGTGCTTTCCCCATTGCACGTCCACCAGCACGGTGCCGCGATCCCTCCAGTCGGTGTGCAGAACCTTGCCATGCCAGTAGGTCCACAAGCGTTCGGGAGCGCCGGTCGAGTCGTAACCGACCCACACAATTTCCTGATCGGTCGGCGTGGTGAAGGGAATCCACGCGCCGTGCGCGTCGTCGCGCCACAACAGATGGTATGCGACGATCCGTTTATCGGGATGCAGCACAGCGACGACCCGCTCCAGAGCGAAGGTCTCGTCGCGCTGGAGGAACAGGACGGGCGCGAGCGAACGGGCCAGAGTCGAACCCTCATCCTCGGCGTCGAGAACGCCCGGGAGGTCGAGAGCGATCGGACGAGGGGGGATATTGGCGCGCGGCCCACATGCCGCCAGGATCGTACAGATGAGTACGACGCCTATCCCATTGGAATGCCGCAAGATGCGAAGGAGCATTAGATTACACCGTTAGCCGGTTACTTCGTGCGCCGCCGGGCGTCCTACTCTTGGCCTTCCGGAGCCACACGCCCGGACCAGTTGTACCGCAGCATTGGAGTGGTTTTATGCGTAAGCCCCGTCCTGCCACGTTCAACCCCGCGCAGGCCCTGCACCTCATCGCGAAGGACAGATCGGGCCTCGCCCTCAGCTGCCCCTCGTGTTCGGGAGCGATCCAGCGATACCCTGACCACGTCCCTCCACCGCCGCGAGCGCAGGTTACGCTGAAATGCGCGTCGTGCGGTCGCGTTGCGAGATACGTCGCCGGCGGTTCCGAGCAGCTCGCGAGCTAGACGCGCAGCCCGGCAGAAGCCGGGCCCCACAGTGCACAAAACTTGCCCTTCAGCCTCCAGGCGCGCTCCAGCGCGCTTGGAGATCTGGCATTATTGGGGGCAGCGGCAATGGCTCGGATAACAGGCACTGTGAAGTGGTTCAACGACGCAAAGGGATTCGGTTTCCTCTCGCGCGAAGGAGGCCCCGATGTGTTCGTACACTATAGCGCGATCCAGGGCGGAGGCTTCAAATCCCTGGCGGAAGGCGACAAGGTCGAGTTCGAAATCGTTCAGGGACAGAAAGGACCGCAGGCTGCGGACGTCACGAAGGTGTCCTGATCCGCGCTCGTCATTGCATCACTACGCACCACCGACCAGAGGGGGCAGTGTGCAGCAAGACACCGTCGGCCATGAGGAACGCGCGGATCAGCGCCGCGCGGACCGTCTCTTCCATCGCGACCTTCCGGGCGGCGGCTACGTCGCCATCGAGGTTGCCCACCGCACGACGAGCGATTCGCGGCGCGTTCGCGTGCTCGTCGAGCGACGCAGCGATCGCGCGCGGCGACTCGGTCATGCGCCGCCGGTGATTCTGGAAGAGGACTGGCATCCGGAGCGCGGGTTCGGCGAGCTGTATCGCATTGCCTGCGACAACGTCGCGATCGCTCGCGGCCTTCTGCGGCTGAACCTGGCCGACTGAGTTCTATTCGATGAGATCGAACCGCACGCCGCGGCGCACGCCGCCGCGGCGGCGGCGCGGAGCGTAGCGATACAGCTGCGCCGGCCGGCCCCGACCTTCGCCCCGCCACTCGTCAGTTGGCTCCACGAGAAACGCGGCCTGCAGCGCCCGCCGGAAACTGGCCTTGTGAAGCGTCCGACCGAGCAATAGCTCGTAGATGCGCTGCAGCTCGCTCAGCGTGAACGACGGAGGCAGCAGCCGGAACGCGAGTGGCGACTGATCGATCCGCTTCCGCACCATTTCGACGGCCGTGTCGATCATGGCGCGCTGTCGCGGAGCCAGCATCGGGAGCTGTTCGAGATCGACCCACGCGGCGCCGTCGATCGCCTCCGATGCCGGACCATGGGGCACCAGGCCGACGAAAGAGATGGACAGCTGCGCATCGCCGGGATGGCGCCGGCCGTCGCCGAAGGCGCCAACCTGCTCGAGCGCCGCAGGCGCGCTGCCAAGCACCGCGCGGGAGACACGCAACGCCGCCTGCTCGGGTGACTCGTCCGATCGAGGCGCATCCCACGGCAGTACCCAGCGGTCGCGCGAGCGCGAATCGAATGCGCGCAGAAGCAGCGCTGCGAGGGTACGATCGCGCGGCGTCAGCAGCACGACATCCACCGCGGCGGTCAGAGTGCGAACCGCGGGGCGCGGCACAACGAGCAGGCGCTCACGCATGTCGCTGAATTAGTAGCCGAAGGCTACTAAAGTCAAGAGCCCGTCACGCGATCGAGTTCGTCGCGCGACGGGCTTTTCTTTACGAGGCCGCAGTATATCGACGCAGACACGCAACCGTCAACAGCATCGGTGACCGGAATCTTTTTTCGCGCGCGGTCTGAGTGCGACGCGCTCGTCAGCGCTCCGCGTTTTTCGTCCGCGTTTCACCGTCGCCGAGTCGCAACGCTGGCGGGATGCTGATCGGTAATCTGCCGGTGATGTCGCTGAGTCCGAGCACCGCGCGCGCCGCAGCGCGCTGCGATGGCGCGAACCCGCTCCACGCGAGGACATACGCCGGCGAAAACGGAATCTGTTGATACAGATATGGATTGCCGAACGCGACGACGATCGTGCGCGGATTGTTCGTCACCACCGCACGCGCGAGCTCCACGAGCGGCTCAGCGACGTCCGTGTTCGAGACGACGGTTCCCTGCCCGAGGTACGAGCCGAGCAACACGTAATCGACGGAATCGGCGAGGGTGGACACTCGTGCCAAAGCGGCGGTTGGATCTGCCGCGTCGACCCATACCGAGCGAACGTTGGCGCCGCGGCGAAGCTCGGCGTCGAAAGCGGCGCCCGCGCCGAGATCCGCGCGCGCCGCGATTGTGATCGAGAGCACATTTGGACGCGGCGACGACGGCAGCGGTACGACGCGCAATGAATCCTTCGCGAGCGTGATCGATCGCTCGGCGATGCGTTCCGCGACGGTGTGGTGCGCCGGAATGCCAACCACGTCGCGGATCGCGCGAAGATCCACCTGGCGATTGCGATGCAGGCCCATCGCGTGCTTCTGCAACAGGATGCGGCGCACAGACGAGTCGATGCGCGCCTGCGTGAAGCGTCCTTCCGCCACGCCGGCGACGACCGCGTCGATCGCAACGGCCGGATCCAGCGGCATGAGCAGGACGTCGTTCCCGGCCACAATCGCGAGCTTGACGACTTCAGCGAGACCGGGTGAGTCGATCGTTCCGTAATTCCCACTGAGCGGCGTCGACTGCGCCGAAGGCCGGACGCGCGCCAGAACACCGTTCATGTCGAGCGCGTCGGTAATGAGCAACCCGTCGAAATCGAAATCGCGACGAAGTAATCCCGTCATGACCGTGGGTGAGAGCGTCGCCGGCACAGGGCTGGTGTCGAGCGCTGGCACGACGCCGTGAAACGTCATGATCGCCCCAACGCCCGCCGCGATCGCGCGGCGGAATGGCGGAAGCTCCACGCTGTCGAGACGCGCCCTGCTCGCGTTCACTTCGGTGACCGACAGATGCGAGTTCTGGTCGGTATCGCCATGTCCCGGGAAATGCTTCGCGGTGGCGACCATCCCGTGATCCTGCAGACCATGGATCATCGCCGCGCCGAGCGCCGCGACACGATCGGGGTCCTCACCGAACGATCGCGGGCCGATGACCGGGTTCGCCGGGTTGTTGTTGACGTCGAGCACAGGCGTGAAGGCGAGGTGAACGCCGACCGCTCGTCCTTCGATCGCTGTGATGCGTCCCTGCTCGTACGCCAGCACGGTGTCGTTCGCCGCGCCGAGCGCCATCTGACGCGGAAAGTAGGTCGCGCCGCCGAGGGGAATGCCATTCGGCAGGAAGTAACCACCGCTGGTCCGGAAACCGGCGCCGGCTTCGTAGTCCGCGCCGATGATGAGCGGCACGCGGCTGGAACGCTGCATCTCATTGAGCTTGGCAGCGGTTTCCGTCGGCGATCCGATCGACATGACGAAGCCGCCGACGCGTTCGGCGGTCACGAGCTTCTCGACGCGCTCCCAGCTGGCATGCCCCTCGGGGGTGAAATCACCGAAGAGCTGCGGCCAAACGAGCTGCGCGGCGCGTTCACGCGGCGTCAGCGCTGCCAGGACCGAGTCGACCCAGCGATCCGCTCCAGCGGCTACCTCCCGGGGTACGGCAACCGTCGTCGTCGCGGCCGGCGCGGTCGCGCAACCGAAACACATGGCAAGCGCCGCAACCGCGACGCTCAGTCTACCAGGTGATCGAGCCTTTCTTGCTCGTGTCGACATCCTCGGAAGTCCCCGATCCAAAAAGAAACGCCTGCATGTTCTTCGTCAGGAAACTTCGCGCCTGCGGATCCATGACGTTGAGCCCGTAGTGGTTGATCAACATCGTCTGCTGACGAACCCACTGGCCCCAGCAATCCTGGCAGATCTCAGTCACGATGCGCTGGCCGATGGCGCCGGGAAACGGGGCGCGCTCGAAGCCCGCCCGCGTCTGACCGCATCGAACGCACGTTACGTCGGCCACAACCGAATTGGCCAAAGTGTTCAGGAACGGGCGTAGTCGACCTTCGCGAGTCGCAGGAATTGCAGCACGCGAATGTAGAGCCAGCCGATGTCGAGCTCATACCACTTCGCCTTGAACTTGGCCGACTTCGGGTCCGCGTGGTGGTTGTTGTGGAGTTCCTCGCCACCCAACCAAATCGCGATGGGCGAAATGTTGCGGCTTTCGTCTTTGACTTCGAAGTTGCGATAGCCCAGCGCATG
>JBOHTL010000318.1:0-7060 GCA_050733735.1 Gemmatimonadaceae bacterium | reverse complement strand
GTGGCGACCGGCAGCTACGCGCCGAAGGGGTTCGATCCGCGATGGGACATCCCGCAGGGTGCCGAGGAGGCCGACGGCATCGACGGCGTTACGCGTGTGGTGCGCGACCAGATCAAGCGAGGCGCAGACTGGATCAAGGTGTACGCCGACTATCGATGGGGACCGCACGGCGAAGCGCGGCCGACGTTCACCGAGGCGGAGCTGCGAACCATGGTGGACGTGGCCGAAAGCAGCGGACGACCGGTCGTCGCGCATGCGTCGACGCCGGAAGGCATGCGGCGGGCCGTTGTCGCGGGTGTCGCGACCATCGAGCATGGCGACGGCGGCACGGCCGAGGTGTTTCGTCTGATGAAGGAACGAGGAGTGGCGCTCTGTCCGACCATCGCCGCTGGCGACGCCATCCAGCAGTATCGCGGCTGGCGACGCGGCTCTCCTGAGCCGCCGTCGATCCGCGCGAAACGGGAGAGTGTGCGCGCGGCGCTCGACGCAGGGGTCACCATCTGCAACGGCAGCGACGTGGGAGTGTTTCCACACGGTGACAACGTCCGCGAGCTCGAGCTGCTGGTGAACTACGGGATGACGCCGACGCGGGCCCTGATGGCCGCCACGTCGGTGAACGCGCGTGTTCTCCGGCTGCCCGACCGCGGCTGGATTCGCCCGGGGCTGCTCGCGGATCTCGTGGCGGTCGAAGGCGACCCGACGAAGGACATCGGCGCCCTGCGGCGGGTGCGGGTCGTGATGAAGGACGGTGTCGTCGTCCGTCAGCCGGAGAGATAGGCGTTCAGCAGCGGCGCGTGGAGCTCCGCCTCGCGCTCACCCATCGCCACGGTGTCGTCGAGCAAATGCGGTCTGGTGTAGTCCCACCGATCGATCGGCGTCGGTTGCGTTGGCGCGATGTACAATCGGCGTCCCCCACCCTGCACGCCCATCACTGAAGGATGGTACGGCCGCGACATGAGGACGATGCTGCGCCGCGCCTCGGGATGCCGCTCTTCCGCCATGAACGCCGGGGCGTTGTCGATCATGCCGCCGTCGAGCAACCGCTGCCCCCGGAACATTCCCATCGGCGTGAACGGCGGGGTCGCGGATGACGCGAGGATGAGATTCGCCAGCTCGTCGGCGGTCTCACAGATGCGCGCGTCGACGGCGACGGCCCCGAAGCCGACCAGTCGCGGCGCCTTCGGGTGCGGCGCGCGACGCATCGAGCGTTCGATGGAGTACAGCGCGATCCCGAGCGTCGCGGCCATCGCGCCCGGCATGAGCGCCGGAAACGACGACGAGAGCACGTAGATGGGAAAAGGCTGCCGGCGAATCCGCTCCAATCCACCGTCCGCGAAAGTCACGAGCAACGTCTCGCGATAGATGGCGCCCTGCGGAGCGGGACGCTCGCCGCGGAGCAGCTTCGACCAATCGAAGTTCCGGGTGATGCCTCGCGTTCGATCCATCCAGAAGCGGCGCGCCTCTTCTCGCCGCCCCGAGAGATGCGTCGTGATGACGCACGCTCCGGCGCTGCACGAGGCCACTGCCGCGGTGCGCGGCAGCAGACGGTCCTCCCAGCGCGTCAGCAATCCAAGCTGGTAAAAGGCGCGGTTGCCCCCGCCCGCGAACGTCAATACGATGTCGCGCGTATTTGTCGTCACAGTGGATCAAGTCTATCATCTGTCGCATCCGTTCTCGCCCTCTCTTTCCCTTCGACTCGCCATCATGAGGAGACCGATGAGCATTTCGCGTCGTTTACTTCAGGGTTCTGCCGCAGCACTGCTGGCCTTCGCTCCGTCCGCGACTCTCGCCCAGGGCGGTCGTGGCGGCGGAGCGAATCAGAACCGTCCCGATCTCGACTTCAAGGTCGACCTTCCGGCCGATGACGCACGGATGACGCGTCTCAAGACCGAGGCGGCGCGCCTCGTCGACTCCATGAGCACTCTGACGCAGCAGATGGTCGACATGCTGTTCAGCTTCGGTGAGCTGGGCTTCCAGGAAACGGAAACGCAGAAGTATCTCACCGGCATCCTGGAGCGGAACGGCTTCACGGTGCAGCGCGGCGTCGCGGGCATCCCGACCGCCTGGACCGCCGTGTGGCGTTCGCCGGCGGGCGCGAAGCCCACGATCTCGCTTGGCTCCGACGTCGACGGCATCCCGCAGGCGAGCAACAAGCCGGGCGTAGGTTGGCACGATCCCATGGTCGAAGGCGCACCCGGCCACGGCGAAGGCCACAATTCCGGACAGGCGGTCAACCTCACCGCCGCGATCGCGGTGAAGAAGATCATGGAGCGCGAGCGCATTCCCGGCACGATTCATCTCTGGCCTGGCGTCGCTGAGGAACAGATCGGCACGAAAGCGTATTTCGTGCGCGACGGGATGTTCAAGGACGTGGACGCGGTGCTCTTCTCGCACGTGAGCAGCGGGCTCAATGTCTCCTGGGGCCAGTCAGCGCAGATGGCGCTCATCAGCGCGGAGTTTCTCTTCAGCGGAACGAGCGCTCACGCGGCCGGATCTCCCTGGCGCGGGCGCAGCGCGCTGGATGCCGTCGAGCTCATGAACGCGGGGTGGAACTACCGTCGTGAGCACATCCGTCCGCAGCACCGGTCGCACTACGTGATCAACAACGGCGGCGACCAGCCGAACGTCGTGCCGCCGACGGCGTCGGTGTGGTACTACTTCCGCGAGACGGACGAAGATGGCGTGCGCGGACTGTTCGCCCTTGCGGACACGATCGCTCGCGCCGCCGCGTTGATGACGGGCACGAAGCTGGATACGGTGCGCATCCTCGGCAGCGCGTGGCCGGGATACTTCAGCAAACCCATCGCCATGGCGATGTTCGAGAACATCGAGAAGGTCGGTCTGCCGACGTGGGACGAGAAGGATCAGGCGATGGCGCGCGGGCTGCAGCGCGAGATGGGGCAACGGCGCCCCGAGGGCCTCGATACCACGCTGTCCCGTGAGCCCGGCGGCCCGGTACTGAACTCACAGGGCGGCGGCAGCGACGACATCGGCGACATCTCGTGGAACGTGCCGACGGTCACGCTGCGATTCCCCTCCAACATTCCGGGATCGCCCGGCCACAGCTGGTCGAGCGCCATCGCGATGGCGACGCCGATCGCTCACAAGGGCGCGACGGCCGGCGCGAAGGTCCAGGCGATGACGATGCTCGATCTCTACCTCAAGCCCGCCGTCGTCACGCAAGCCTGGGACTTCTTCCGCTCGGTGCAGACCGCTGATCGCAAGTACACGCCGTTCATTCGTCCGTCGGACAAACCCGCCATCTGGCTCAACCGCGACATCATGGCGCGCTACCGTCCGGAGATGAGGAAATACTACTACGATCCGACGCGATACAAGACGTACCTCGAGCAGCTGGGGATCACGTACCCGACCGTGAAGGGCGAGAATCCGGTTCCCTGAGTTCCTGGTGAGTGGGACGGGGTCAGGCGTGGGTGGTTCCGCCCGGCCGCCGGTACCAATAGGCGATCGCAAGCAGGAACACCGCGGCCACCGCGTGCGCCGTGATTCGCGCGGCGACGGCGTCCAAACCGCGCGCGCCGTAGAGCGCCGTTCCCGCCGCGAGCACGGCGAGCGCGAGACCGATGTGGCGCACCCCCGGCAGCTGGTGCGTGCGTCCGATCCAGACGCCCGCTACCGCGCTCGCGGCGTAGTACGCGACGCGCAGGAGCGTAGCCGCCGTCTCATTGTAGGCAAACAGGATTTCCTGGTGGACCCACACGAACGCCCACACCGCGGCTCCGGCAAGCAGCCACCGCTTCAGCCGCGGATCCCCCACGGCGAGCGCCATGGAGGCGAGCGTCGCCGCCAGCACCGACAGGGCGATGAGGGAAGGCTGGGTCATGAACGGCGCGTATTCATACTCGGGGCGCTCGACGAGCTGCTGAAGGCTCGCCACCATGCACCAGCCCAGCCCGATCAGCGCCAGCGTCGTCCACGATCCGCTGCGCCATAGCCGGTTCGCCGCGAAGCACAGCACACAGAGCCCAGCGATCGCGCCCACCTGCTCGGCGCCGTAGTCGCGCATCAGGAGCATGTTGGCGACGAGCGCGCAGATGACGGTCGCGAATACCGATGCGTCGCGCAGACCGCCATGAGGCGCGCGCATCACGGTCAGCAGCAGCACTCCCGCTGCTGCCGCCATGGCCTGCCCGCTTCCCTGCGCGGTAGCGTCCAGCGCCGCGAGCGCCGCGAGGGTGAATCCCAGGGGCAGCACCGCCGCATCGAGCCAATCGCCTTCATACAAATGGCGACTTCCCGACGGAACAGGCTCGCGGACCGCATGCGTGCGATCGACGATGACCAGCCACACGAGCCCGGCAATCGCAATCGCCATCGCCACGCTTGCGTCGTCGATGGGATGATTTGTGCCCAGCCCCGTGCGGATGGCCGCCAGCGCGGCCAGCACGCCGACCGCGCGAAGCCGCTCGCGACGCGACCATCCCGCGGACCATGGGATGACCCCGGCGAGTGCGACGGCCAATGGGAAGGCCGTGGCGAGCAGTGGCCCGAAGTCGCGCTCGAATCCGGTTGCGAGCGCAGCGGTATACGCCGCCGCTGCGAGAAGAAACAGTCGGCCCGCGACGATCCATCGCCGGGCGTTCATCGCGTATCCCGCCGAGGCCAGCACTGCCACGCCGTACGAGGCGAGGAGCAGCAGATCCGCCCGGCCATTCGCAGTCACGAATGGCGCGACCGCCGCACCGCTGAAACCGACGCACCACAGCGGTTCGTCATTCTCGGCGTGCGCGAAAACCGCGAGGGCGATGGACGTGACCGCGGCGAACAGAAAGGCGCTCCAATCGGGCACGAGGTTGAGAGCGGGTCCCGCGCCCCAGGCACACACCAGCGTGATGGCGAGCGCGAGGCCGAGTATGCTCGCGCCGAACGACCGCTCGCGTCGCCGGAGTCGCAGACCCGCGACGGCCAGCGTCGCCGCGGTGACAAGCCCGAGCCCGAGCCGCTGCTGCGGCCCGAGAAATCCCTTTTCAATTGCCCAGTTGAGGAACAGTCCCACCGCCGCGAGCGCGCTGATCGTCGACAACACCAGGGTACCGTAGCGACCGACGAGCGACTCGAGATCGACGTTCGCGGGCATCCAGCTGCCGGAGCGCGTGATCTCTGGCCATGGCTCAGGGGTCCGACGCGCGGCGGGTTCGACCGGCGCAGCCGCCGGAACGTCCCAGGTCAGCGGCGTTTGAGCGAGCGCGGGAGGGGGCGCGTCACGAAGACGCTGCAGTTCCACGGTGAGCGCGCGAACCGTGGACTCGAGCGATGCAAGTCTCCGCTCGAGGTCTGCGACGGTTTCGCGCTCGAAGTCAGCCACGTCGTTGCACTAGGGTGAGAATGGTGTACGTTGCCGCAAGCTCCCCGTCCTGATTAGTGACTTCTACGTCCCAGGAAACGATACCTTGAGGGATGCCGGCCCCCAGCCCCTGGGCGGGCGTGTCCTTCGCCGTTTTCTGCTTGCAGGTGAGCTTGACCTGAATCGTGTCGCCAGGATACACCGGTTTCACAAATCGGAGGTTCTCGAGACCGTAGTTGGCGAGGACCGGCCCGGGCGCAGGATCGACGAACAGTCCGGCCGCTGCCGACAGAACGAAGTAACCGTGCGCCACTTTCTTCTCGAAGATGGATTTGCTGCCTCCTTCGTCCTTGTGGGCGTAGAAGTGGTCGTCGCTGAGGTTCGCGAAACTGGCCACATCGTCATGGGTCACCGTGCGAGTCTCGGTGACCAGCGTCTCGCCGATCTCGAGATCTTCGAAATGCTTCCGGAAGGGATGAACGCCCGTTTGTTTACGATCGGCGCCAGTCATGAACTGATCGAACACACGCGTCAGCGTCGTCGGTGAACCCTGCACGGCCGTACGCTGCATGTAGTGCAAAACGCCACGCACACCTCCCATCTCCTCGCCCCCTCCGGCGCGTCCAGGACCGCCGTGCACGAGATGTGGAAGCGGCGAGCCGTGTCCCGTCGACTCCTTCGCGCTGTGCCGGTTGACCAGCATGACACGACCATGGAACGCCGCTGTGCCAAGAACCACCTGGCGCGCCGTGTCGTCGTTCGACGTAAACAGTGAGCCAACCAGCGATCCGCGTCCCCGCTTGGCCAACTCGACGGCCTCTTCGATCGACGTATACGGCATCACGGTATTCACCGGTCCGAAAGCTTCCACGTCGTGCGGCGCGGTTTTCCGAAACGGTTGGTCGTTGTAGAACAGGAGCATGGGGAAGAACGCCCCTTTCTCGGCATCCGCGCCGACAACATCGACGTGATCAGGGCTGCCGAACACGAGCTCGGCATCCGTCGCAAGCTGCTCGACGTTGTGGCGCACCTCCTTCACCTGGCCGCGACCCGCCAAGGGACCCATGCGGACACCCTCCACAGCCGGATCGCCGACCATGGTCGTCTGAAGACGCGCCGCAATGGCCTTCATCACGTCCTCGACCACGTTCGCGGGAACGAGCGTCCGGCGGATGGCCGTGCACTTCTGTCCCGTCTTGGACGTCATCTCTTTCGCCACTTCCTTGACGAAGAGATCGAACTCCTCGCTTCCGGGCGTGGCGTCGGGGCCCAGCATCGAGAAGTTGAGGGAGTCCGCTTCCTGATTGAAACGGACGCTGTTGTCGATGATCGACCCCTTGGACTTGAGATGGCGCCCGGTATCCGCCGAGCCAGTGAACGCCACGGCGCACTGGCAGTCGAGATGGTCGATGATGTCACCGGCGCTCCCGCAGACAAGCTGGATCGCGCCTTCCGGAAAGATCTTCGACTCGATCATCGCCCGGAACACGGCTTCCGTGAGATACGACGTCACCGTCGCCGGCTTCACGATCGCGGGAACGCCGGCGAGGAGCGTGGGAGCGAGTTTCTCCAGCATCCCCCAAACGGGGAAATTGAACGCGTTGATGTGGATCGCCACTCCTTCGATCGGCACGCAAATGTGCCGCGCGACGAAGCTGCCGCCCTTCGAGATGGCCTCCATCGGTCCGTCGACATAGAACGTCTCGTCCGGGAACTCACGACGTCCTTTCGACGCGAACACGAACAGTGTTCCGA
>JBOHTL010000317.1:0-5126 GCA_050733735.1 Gemmatimonadaceae bacterium | reverse complement strand
CGTACGGTCAACTCCCAGATGGAGCGCGCGCGTCGCATGCGCACGCCGGTGCACGTCGAAGCGCAGATCATGGCGTCGCTGCCGCACCATGCGCCGCAGCTCATCACACCCTGGTATCAGCGCGAGTTCGTGATCAAGCCATCCGTCGTGGTCGCCGTGGCGATCGCGCTGATCGCGATCACGGCTGCTGCAACTGTCGCTTTCCTGGCACCTTAACGGCGTCTTAAACAGTCGAAATCGGGGGCCGGCGCATCACGCCGGCCCTTTTTCTTTTGTGATGTGTGCGCTACGGCACAAATAACACAACATGCTACGCCTCAACGACTTATGAAGTGCATGTCGCCTGCCTCGTGCGCCGGATGAGGCGGCTGTGGCATGAACTTCGATATAGGAATAAGGCGCGGTTTGCTTAATATGGGGCCGACCGCCGACCTATGACCTCCTTTACGAGGTAGACGTGGCCGACGAGCAGACGTTCGAGGTGTTGTTGAACGAGTTTCGGCGAGTGGGTGTCGATCCTGACACCTTCAGCGCGATGCTCGCGATGCGCCCTGAGGATGCACTGCGTGCTCTCCGCGCTCTGCCGGACGGCGCCGGCCCATCAGCCTTTCTCGCGCAGCTGCGCACCGGTGGAGTCCACGCGGCGCCGGCGAACGGCACCGACGTCATTCGTGAAAAACAGCGCCGCCGGGACAAGACCGCGTAAGTGAGGTTTCTCGCCCTCGGCGATTCGTACACGATCGGCGAAGGTGTCACGGAGCAGGAGCGCTGGCCCAGCCAACTCGTCGCTTTGCTTGACCAGCAGGACATCCACCTGACCGATGTCCAGATCGTCGCACAGACCGCGTGGACCGCAGACGAGCTGGCGGACGCGATCGACCAGGCGAAGCCGAAGGGACCGTTCGATCTGGTGACCCTCATGGTCGGCGTGAACGACCAGTATCGCAGCCGGCCGGCTGCTTCCTTTGCCCCTGAATTCGAACAACTGCTGGCGCGCGCAGTAGCTCTTGCTGGCCGCCGCCACTCGCGCGTCATCGCCATCTCGATTCCCGACTGGGGAGCGACGCCATTTGCCGACGGCCGCGATCGCGCCCGCATCGCCGCCGAGATCGAAGCATACAACGAACGCGGCCGGGAGTTGGCGGCGCGCGCCAGCGTGATCTGGGTCGACGTCACGACCCTCACGCGTGCGATGCAGGTCGATTCATCACTCGTCACTGCCGACGGACTTCATCCCTCAGGCGCGATGTACGCTCGATGGGCAGCCCTCTTCGCTCCAATCGTCCGGGGCGCGCTGTCAACAACCGACTAGCCGTCGCATCAGAGGTTGCGGCGAAGGAAGAGCAGCGCGACACCATCACGGAAGAAATCCGGGATGCGGCCTTCCTGTCTGAAGCCATTCTTCCGGAGCAGCGTCAACGCGGATCCAAAAACGGGATCGGCGGGCAGTTCGGCCAACAGAAAGCGTCCTCCAGAGGCCCGTACCTCACCGAGAGTGGCTTCGATGAGGGGAATGCCAACCTGCTGCGTGTCGATGCCGGCCGCGGTGAGCAGCAGGCTGAGATGCCACGCGCCGCTGGCACCAGGGATGGGCCCGAACAGGGCGAGCGCCGCCACGGTCCCATCGCGCGCAATCACCAGAGCCCGGACTTCAGGATCCCCGCGCTCGGCCGCCGCGACGAGCTCCAGCGCTCGATCCGCATACGGTGTGATACCGAGCACGCCCAAAACGAGCGCCCGGACCGGTCCTGCATCTTCGGGGGACAGCGCTGTCGGAGCCGCGTCGAAGTAGCCGGTCACGCGCGTTCGCGACGCTCAGATGTGCAACGCTCTACCGAGCGCCGCGAGCGCTGCCTCCTTGGTGGTTTCCGACAGCGTGGGATGCGCGTGAACCGTCATCCCGATGTCGTCCGCCGACGCGCGATACTCGAAACCCAGGACGACCTCCGCGATCAGCTCGGACACATTCGGACCCATCATGTGGCAGCCGAGCAGCTCGTCGGTGCGTGCGTCTGCGACGAATTTCACGAATCCACTGCTCTCACCCATCGACCTCGCCCGGCCATTGGCGGAGAAGGGAAATTTCCCGACGCGGGACTCGCGTCCACTGTCTTTCACTTGCCGCTCACTCATGCCCACGCTCGCGATCTCGGGCCAGGTGTACACCACAGATGGAATGGATTTGTAGTGCATGTGCGCCGGTTTGCCCGCGATGACTTCGGCGGCAACCACGCCCTCTTCCTCAGCCTTGTGGGCGAGCATGGGACCTGGGACGCAGTCGCTGATCGCGTACACGTTCTGGAGATTCGTGCGCATCTGGTCGTCGACGAGAATCTCTCCGCGCTTCGATACGTTCAGTCCCAGTTTCGCTGCATCGATCCCCGCGAGCGCGGGACGACGGCCCACCGAGACGAGCACGTAGTCGCCGCTCAACTTTTCCCTTGCGCCATCTCTCTCGATCTCGATCATCACGCCATCCGTCGTGCGCGATCCGCTCACGACCTTCGTGCCCGTGCGGATCTCCAGCCCTTGCTTCCTGAAGACCTTGTCCGCCTCCTTCACGACGTCGTCGTCCATTCCCGGGAGAATGCCGGGCATGAGCTCGATCACCGTGACTTTCGCGCCGAGCCGGCGCCAGACGGATCCGAGCTCCAGGCCGATCACGCCGCCGCCGATGACGATGAGATGCTTCGGGACGCGCGGAATCTTCAGCGCCCCGACGTTCGAAAGCACCCGGTCCTCGTCGTACTGGAGAAAGGGAAGCTCGACCGGGACGGAGCCGGTGGCGATGATGACATTTTTCGCCGCGTAGACGCTCGTGGCGCCATCGGGTGTTTTCACGCTCACCAGGTTGCCGCGCCCGATGGTGCCCATCCCTTTCGCCCAGGTGACCTTGTTCTTCTTGAAGAGGAATTCGATGCCACGGGTATTCTGACCCACCACGTCGTCCTTACGCTTCAACATGGTCGCCAGGTCGAGGGCCACGCTGGACAACTGGATGCCATGCCCTTTCGCATGCTGATTCGCGAACTCGAAGTGCTCCGAGCTGGTGAGCAGCGCTTTGGACGGAATGCATCCGACATTTACGCAGGTGCCGCCGAGCGTCCTGTCCATCTCGACGCACACCGTCTGTCGTCCGAGCTGGGCGGCTCTGATTGCCGCCACGTACCCGCCAGGTCCGCCTCCGATGACGACGACGTCAGCCTGTTGAGGCGATGTCGACGTGGCGGCGCCGGAATTCGTCATGTGAAAGTTCGTGGAGAGTTCGTGGAAGCTAGTTGTCGAGAAAATTCGTGATTGCGACGACGACCTGAACGGGTGTACAATCTGTTCATGCCCAAGCGTCAGCTCTCCGTCGTGCCGGGAGCACTCTCGCGTTCCACGAAGCCGAAGTCGGTGCCGTCGCAGGACGCGCTCGCGAAACGCTGGCGCGCATCGCTCCCCGATGCCGTGGCGGAGCCCGCGGAGCTGCCGGACGTGATCTCGCTCATGGATGCATGGATCCGCCGTCTGGAGCGTGAAGCCGGGACAGCCGCGCAGCGGACTCGCTGATCAGTCGATCGCCAGGAGTGCCGGGTCCTCCATGAGCTCCTTGATCCGGACCAGAAAGAGCACGGCCTGCTGCCCGTCGATGATGCGGTGATCGTACGACAGGGCCACGTACATCATCGGACGGATCTCGACCTTTCCGTCGATCGCGACGGGCCGCTCCTGGATCTTGTGCAGCCCCAGGATTCCAACCTGCGGATAGTTCAGAATCGGCGTCGATATCAGCGAGCCGAAGACGCCGCCATTCGTGACGGTGAAGGTTCCGCCCGTGAGGTCATCCATCGTAAGCTTGCCGTCGCGCCCACGTCTGGCCACGTCGGCGATGTCGCGCGCGATGTCCAGCATTCCCTTGCGATCGGCTTCCTTGACGTTCGGAACGACGAGACCCGCGTCCGACGCGACGGCGATACCGATGTTCACGTAGTGGTGGTACACGATCGAGTCGCCATCCACCCGCGCGTTGACCACGGGATACTGCTTGAGCGCCATGCAGGTCGCTTTCACGAAGAAGGGCATGAACGACAGCCGGACGCCATGCTCTTTCTCGATGCGTTCCTTCACCCGCGCGCGCACGGATTCGACGGCCGACATGTCGATCTCGTTGAACGTCGTGAGGCGCGCCGTGCTGACGTGCGACTGGAGCAGATTCTCGGCGATCCGCTTCCGCCGCGTGGTCATCTTCTCGCGCGTCTCGCGATCACCCGCGCCCGCGGGCCGTGGCGATGGCGTGGGCGACGGCGTGGGCGACGGCGTGGGCGACGGACGCGGTGGTGCGGCGGCCGGCGCCTCCAGGACATCCGCCTTGCTGATCACTCCGCCGCGGCCCGTGCCACGTACCTCGGACAGGTCGGTGCCGCGTTCGGCGGCGACTCGTTGAGCCGCCGGCGAAGCACGCTGGCCATCGCCCCCCCTCTCCCCTGCTGGAGCCGGTGACGCGGATCGATTCTGTGCCGGCGCGGCAGGCTCCGCTGGCTGCGCTGGTGCAGCGGTCGCCGGCGGAGTGGAGGGGGTGGCCTTTTCGTCGATCTCGGCGAGCAGCTGGTCGAGCTTCACGACATCGCCCTCCTTGACGAGCCGCTTCGTCAGCACGCCGCCCGATATCGACGGCACCTCGACGGTGATCTTGTCCGTCTCGAGCTCGACGAGCGTGTCGCCCGGCGCCACCGCGTCGCCTTCGTTCTTCAGCCACCGAGAGACCGTGGCCTCGACGATCGACTCGCCGAGCGGCGGAACTTTGATGGATGTCATGGCTGTCGCAAATATACATTCCACTCCGTGCGGGCACTGACCATCGCGGGGAACGGCGGGCTCGAGCAACTCGCGCTGCGAGACGACCTTCCTGTCCCAGAGCCGCGCTCGCCGGCCGACGTTCGCATTCGTGTCCGATGTGCCGCGCTCAATCATCTCGATCTCTTCGTCCTCGCGGGACTTCCCGGCGCGACGCTGGTCGCGCCATGGATCGTGGCATCAGACGCGTGCGGCGTCGTCGACACCGTCGGCGCCGATGTGACGCACGTTTCGCCGGGCGATTACGTCGTCGTGAATCCGGGAATCAGCGACCGCACGTGCGCCTACTG
>JBOHTL010000316.1:0-6615 GCA_050733735.1 Gemmatimonadaceae bacterium | reverse complement strand
CGTCATCGATCCACGCGATGCTTCCGCCTCCCGCCGACACCGTCTCGACGAGCACGCGCGGCATCGCGATCGGAACGCCTGCCACATGGCCTCCGGGCTCCACGAGCGGCTCGCCATCGATGATGAGCCCGACGTCCGCACTCGTGCCACCAATGTCGATCGTGAGGGCGCGCTCGATCCTGAGATCGCGCGCAACCGCGGCGGCGCCCACGACTCCTCCCGCGGGTCCGGAGAGCGCCAGCCGCGCCGCGCTGCTCGACGCTTCGTGAATGGTGCGCATTCCGCCATTCGACGTCATGACGCCGGCGCGCCGGACTGGCGTCCCGGCAGCCAATCGGGTCTCGAGACTGCGCAGATATCTCGCGACTCCCGGGCGCAGATACGCCTCGGCGACGGTCGTCGCCGCGCGCTCATATTCGCGCACTTCCGGATAGACCTCCGACGACAGCACCACGTCCACTTCGGGAAGCCGCTCGCGAATGGCGTCGCGCAGCAACCGTTCGTGCGACGGATCGCGATACGAATGCAACAGCGTCACCGCGACGACACTGGGCGCCGGCGTGAGAGACGCCACGGCGTCGGCCACCGCGCGCGCGACATCACCATCCAGATGCAAGGTGATTCCGTGTGGCTCGATCCGCTCGGGCACCGCAACGGTGAGCTCCCGGCGCGCCAGCGGAGACGAGTGATCCGCCGTCAGGTCGTAGAGCGCGGCCCGGTTCTGCCGCCGGAGGTACAGCAGATCGGCAAACCCGCGGGTCACGCAGAACGCGACGTCGGCGCCGCGCCGCTCGAGCAGCATGTTCGTCGCGACCGTGGTGCCGTGAACGAATCGCTCGATCTGGGGCGCGCGCAGGGCGCGCAGCGCGTCGATGACCGCTTCGCTCTGATCGGCGGGCGTCGAGACGACCTTTCGCGTCTCGATGCGACCGCGTCGGTCGATCGCCACGAGATCGGTGAACGTCCCTCCGACGTCGACGCCGACCCAGACGCTCACGCTGGCGCTAATCCGTCGCGGACAGCACGACGCGCGCCGGCCGCGCGCGTCGCCAAAGCGAATAGGCGACCGCGAAATGCACGGGAAGCACCAGGCTGATCATGGCGAGAGTGTCCTGCGAGAATGCCGGGATGCCTTTGAGCACGAGCGCGATCGCGGCCAGCATCGCGAGAAGAACGCCGCAGATGGCAGCCGGACGCAGCCAGCGCGGCCTGCCCGACAGCGGAATGAGGGCCGCCAGGAACAGCGCTAATGGATTCAGCAGCAGCAGGTTCTCGTTGCGATACCAGAAGACGTGCTGCGTGACGATCCAGGCGAGCAGAATGACCAGCCCGAGCATACCTGTGAGCAGCGCCCAGGCGGTTGCCTCGATACGGAAGACGATGTCCCAGGTCCGGCTGCGCTCGCCGAGAAGCGCACCGGCGAGGATCGTCAGCGCGATGAGAATGCCCGCGACGACGTAGCCCGGCGCCAGCGACGGCGCGGCGCGGCGCGCGGCGTGGCTGCGACTCTCGTACAGGACGCGCTCTTCGGCGACGAAGCGAGCCGGTGGACCGCCGGCGCCGGGAATCGAGAGATCGGACAACGCCTGTTGCATTCTGGCCGGAACGAACATGTCTTCCCACACGGACAGCGGCTGGTCACTCGGCTGACCGAGCGCGGCGTAGATGCCGAATTGCGTCAGCTTCATGTCGTCGACCAGACGTACACTCTCGCTTCGGTACGTATGCGTGGTTCGCAGGGTATCCGTCGCCCGCTTCAGAGCGCCGCCGAGCGCGCGGTCGATGACGTCGCGGACACGCGTGGAGCAATTGTCGAGGAAGTAGTCGTAGGCGTAGTACTTGTTCTCCTCGAGCGCATTCCAGCGCGAATAGGCCAGTGCCTGAGCCGCCTGCTCCGGAGTGAGGTTCAACCGCTGGACGATGATCGAGCGGTCGTAGTAGCGGTAATAGTCGAACAGCAGTGTGGACGGCACCGTATCGACCCAATAGCGCATGTTGCCGCTGAGCACGCGGCCGAGGAATCCCGGCTCCTCGAAGTCGAAGGTGCCCCAGTTGTAGGCGAGATCGATGCCCTGGGCGGGATCGTAGAACCAGAGCGCGTTGTGGCCGAATTTCTCGAAGTAGTACTTTCCCTCGCCCATGGTGACGAGAAACATCTGAAGCGTCGGCGACGGCGGCGTGGTCGGCGCCTGCGAGGGCTGCGCGTTCGCCATTCTCACCGACAGCGCGGCGAACGACAGCGCGATCAGCGCGCGACGGCGGCGGGATCTCACAGACGGACTTCTTTGCCTTCTTCCGCGCTACGATAAATCGCGTCGAGGACCCGGTGCACCACGAGCTGATCCTGGGGCGGCTCGTACTTCGCCTCGCCCCGCGCGACAGCCATGAAATGCGCGAGCTGCGAGCGATACGACTGAAAGAAAGCGCTTTCACGCGCGGTCGCGCCGCTCGGCGACACGTCCATCGGGCGCCCGTTCAACTCCTTGATCACGCGCAGCGGAGCGAGCCGTCCGCTCCCGCGGCTCGCGAGAATCTCGAACCAGAAGCGGTCCTCTTCCCCGATGTAATGCCAGTTGACGTCGAAGGAAAAGCTCATTCCAGCCTTGCACTCGAGGTGAACGAGCATCGAATCCTCGACGGTCGTCGCGCCGCGTCCACGCTCCATGTGCGCGCTGACACGCTCAGGTTCTGGAAAATCCGCGAACCAGAGCGCCAGATCGAGCAGCGGATAGCCCAGCTCCATGAACGCGCCGCCGCCGGCTTCGGCGCGACGATAGCGCCAGTCGCCGAGCGCGCGCTTGATCTGATACGCGCCCGCGCGAACGCCGATGAGCTTTCCGAGCTCTCCACCGTGGAGAAAGCGATCGAGCGCCTGCGTATCCGCGCGAAAGCGATTGTGGTTGTCCACCTGCACGTAGCGCTCGGCTTTTTCGGCAGCGCCGAGGATGCGCTCGACGCCGCGCCCGGACAGCGCGAGGGGACGACCACAGAGGACATGAACCCCCGCGCGGAGCGCCGCCAGCACGTGCGGCTCGTGCAGGTGGTTCGGCGTGGCAATGATGACCGCATCCAGCTGCTCGAGCTCGAGCAGGTCCTCGATGTCGGTGTAGATCGCCGGCCCGTCGAATCGCTCGCCGATGGAACGTGCCTTGGCGCCGTCGTTGTCGCAGAGCGCGACCAGCTTCGCGCCGCGCATCTTGGACAGAATGGGCAGATGCGCGGTCTGGGGAACGGCACCCACACCGATCAAACCGACTCGCACCTCACTGGATTGAGCCAAGCGACGTTCCGGGATAGTAGGTAGCGAGGATGCTACGGAACGACTGGCCCGCGCGCGAGCGGCCGATGGCGCCCCATTGGCACATGCCGATGCCGTGGCCATGGCCTCGACCTCTGAAGATCACGCCGTTGCCGAGACCGCCGTCCGCCTGTTCAGGCGCGACGGAAAAATAGGTCGAGTTCAGGATGGCGCCACCGGGCCCGCGCATCACGAAACGGATGTCGTTGCCGCGGATCGCGTAGCTGGCGCGATCCGTCTCCACCATGAGAGTACCGACACGTCCGGAGGGAGTAGTGTCCGCGATGAAGATGTGACGCGCTTGTCCGGGTCCACCGGGCGGCACCGAGGCGTATCGCGCCAGGTATTGCGCCAGGTTGGCATTCAGTTCGGACAGGCTCATTTCCTGGATCCAGCGAAACCGCGGCGCGATGTCGCAGTAGTAGCGGTCCGAATCGCCGATGCGATCGCTCACGCGCTGGAGGTATGGCGCCGTCCTGTTTCCCCAGACCTCGGACGCCTCGGCGGTGGACCCGCCGCAGGTGGAGGAATACACAGCGTCGGCGACGCGTCCGCTGTGGAAGAGGACAAGGCCCCGCGTGCGGTCCACGGCTTCGGTGGCCGCGGCATTCTCGACATCCATCCCGCGATACGCCTGGTCCATCACCGACGAGTACACGTCGAAGCCCCGATCACGGTTTCCCATCCGGATCAGGGCGTAGCTCCGGGATGCCACGGCCTGCGCCTGAAGGGCGGACGAATCTCTCGCTGTGCGGCGACCCATCTCGACCGCAACCACGGAGCGCAGGTACTCCTCGAGCGGCACCCGGTTCACGACGACGAGCGTATCTCCATGCGGTATCACCACGACCTGTCCGCGATACCGCGCGGAGTTCACGGTGACGAACCCGCTGCCGCTCGGTGCCGCGGTGAGCGCGGCCGACCATGATGTCGCGCCGCCATCGGGCCGCACCGCGCGGACACGGTCACGACCACGCTGGCGCTCCAGTCGCCACTGCTCGCCGCGCCGGGCGCGCGAAACGAGTGACGTTCCTTCGTACCAGGCGAACTCGGTCGTCGCGCTGATCGTCGGCGACGTCTGCACCAGCGCCACCATGACGGGAGCACTCGCGTCGACCACTGGCGCTCCACCGCCTGGTGGTGTGACGACTCGAGGGGTGGCCCGCGTGGAGCACGCGACCGCGAGCACCGCGAGCATGGCCGGCCGCGCGATTCCGTTCACCGGCCGTACGATCCGATGCTGACCAGTGGGAGCGCGCGTCGCGCAGGCGGCGGCGGACCGGTGGAGGCCCGCGATACGACACGCTCGACGCTCGCGGTGAGGTCAATGTCGTCTTCCACGGACTGTATCCGCACCTCGAGCAGATCGCCGGGGCTAAGGCTGGTCGCCCGCGGGTCGATGCGGGTGATTCCGTCGATGTCGTGCGCCTGCCAGATCGCACGTCCCATCACCGCAGTATCGTCGACCCGATCGACGATGGCACCGACCGAGCGGCCAATGCGGTGCTCGAAGCGCTCCGCGGTGATGGCGTTCTGGATCTCGGTGAGGCGCTCAAGCCGCTCCAGCTTGAGCGATTCCGGCACGTCGTCGCGCATGGCATGGGCCGCGGTTCCTTCCTGAGGCGAATACGTGAACGCACCGACGCGATCGAACTGCACCTCTTCGAGCAGCGCGAGGAGCGTGTCGACGTCGGCGTCGCTCTCCCCCGGAAAACCCACGATGCACGTCGTGCGGATCGCCACGTCGGGCACGGCTTCGCGGATGCGCGCGACCTTCTCGCGGATGGTGCGGTTGCGCTCGGGACGGCGCATGCGCCTGAGCACTTCGTCGGATCCGTGCTGAATGGGCATGTCGAAATAGGGAATGATGCGCCGCTCGCTCGCGACGAGTTCCAGAAGCCGAGCAGTGATCCCAGCGTTGTAGAGATACAGCATCCGGAACCAGGGCACGGCGGTCTCGCGCAGCAGCGTCTCGAGCAGCATCGAGAGCGATTCGTCGGAAGAAGACACGCGACGGAGGTCCCGCCCCCAATGCGCCAGGTCCTGAGCGACCAGGTTGACCTCACGAGCGCCCTGTGCCTCGAGCAGGTGTGCCTCGCGCACGATGTCATCGGGTGAGAACGAACGGTGCTTCCCGCGCATCAACGGAATGGCGCAAAATGCGCAGCCATGATCGCACCCCTCACTCACCTTCAGGTAACGGACGTGCGGCATGTCGCCGGAAAAGAGGCGCACCCCGGGGTGCGCGACCGGTGCCTCCTCGATGAAGCCGCGATCCACGAGCTCGGGCACCAGTCGATCCATCTCGCTCGCCCCGAGGAAGAGATCGACTTCGGGCAGCGCGCTTTCGAGCTCGCCGCGATGGCGCTCGACCATGCACCCGACCGCGACGACAGCCCTCGCGCGTCCTTCGTCTTTCAGGCGGCCTGCCTGCACGATGGCATCGATCGATTCCTTCTTGGCCGCGTCGATGAATCCGCAGGTGTTGATCAGGATGACGTCGGCGTCTTCGGGATCGGACGTCGGTTCCGCGCCGCGATCGGAAAGCTCGGCGAGATAGCGTTCGGAGTCGACGGTGTTCTTGTCGCACCCGAGTGTGATGACGGCGACCTTCACCGATAATTTCCGAACTTCAGCTCGACGCCGAAGTCCTGGCCGCGCAGCAAGGTCATTGCTCCCTGCAGGTCATCCTTTGACGGCGATGAGACGCGCACCTGATCGCCCTGGATCGCCGCCTGCACCTTCTTGAGCTTCGCGTCCTTGATCGCGGCCGAGACTTTCCTGGCCGTGTCGGAGTCGAGCGCCGTCTTGAGCTTGATCTCGCGACGCACGGTATCGTTGGCAGCGGGCTTGATCTCGCCGACGTCCAGGTTCTTGACCGACACGCCGCGCTTGATGAGGCGTCCCTGCAGGACGTCGAAGAGCGACTTCATCTGGAAATCGCTGTCCGCGACCAGCGCGAGCATGGCCTCGGCGCGCTTGTAGTCGATGGACGCTTTGGAGCCCTTGAAGTCGTACCGCTGCGCGACCTCCTTTCGTGCCTGATTGAGCGCGTTGTCGACTTCCTGAAGGTCGACAGTCGAGGTGATGTCAAACGACGGGTTCGCCATCCGCGCACATCATAACGCCGTTACGTTCTCGCGCGGTTCTTGTCGATCATCGCGACGATGATGAGGAGGAATGCGACGAGGCGAATGGCGAAGATGTACGGCCGGCTTTCGTCGGTGGGATCCGAGAGCGCGAGCAGCGTCCACGACAGCGCGAGCAGGCAGAACGTCGCGCCGAAGAAGCCGAACAGCCGATCCTGGCTGTCGTGC
>JBOHTL010000315.1:0-6400 GCA_050733735.1 Gemmatimonadaceae bacterium | reverse complement strand
CTCGCATTGTGTGGCGTTGCCCTCCTTGCCTCCTGGATCCCGGCGCGCCGCGCGCTCAGGGTCGATCCCGTCCAGGCTCTCCGGTCGCGCTAGACTGGCAATGCCGCGAATTGTGGATCTACAAGTGGACTCGGATGCGGCCGAAACTGCGGATCGGGGCGGGGAACTGCGTCACCCCATTTTGTTTTGGAACAGCGCAACAGCAGCAACAGCAGTTCCCGCAGTTCACCAGCAAGTGGCAGTTACGCAGTCATCCGCCCAAGTCTGCCGTTCCCGCCGTATCCGAGACCAACTGTAGATCTCCATCTGAAGACGCTGCCAGTCGGCGGTGCAGATCTATCCGGCACGAGCGACGATGTACTGCTCGATCTTGCCGTCCGGAAGCGTCATGGTCGTGAGATCCATCGTCACACCGCCAGCGCGGATGCGATATGAGCGGATCGTCATGCCGCCGCGGATGGACGAACCTTGTGCCGCAAACTCCGTCGGCGCGCCCAGCGGGCCGAGGCTGGAGGCGTAGTCGGCGAGTACCTGGGTGGTGAAATAGTCGTTGGCGTTCTGCGCGAAGAGCGAACGATCGATCGTGCCCTTCACGAGGCCATCGTAGATGCGCCGTGCCTGCGCCGTGACGGCGCTGTCCGCCGACGTCGCCGCGGGCGGTGCGAAGAGAATCGCGGCGATGCGGTTCGCGATCTGTCCCGGAGCGCCCGCCGCGCCGGGATAGATGTTCGTTAAGACGGTGATGGCGCTGCGCTCATCGGGATAGACGATGTTCGTGGTCGTGTAGCCCGAGACGGCTCCGCCGTGCGAGATGCGACGTCCACCGCGGAATGCGGCGACGCCCACGCCTAACCCGTAGCCGATGCGCGTGCCGTTCTCGAGGAGCATGTCGGTCTGCATCGCCTTGTACGACGCGGGACGGAGGAGCGACTGCTCGATCATCGAGATGTTCCACGTCGCCAGGTCGCGCGCCGTCATGGCGAGCTGTCCGGCGCCGAACAGCCAGCCGCGTCCCTCCTTGGGTGCGACGCGCAGGGGGCCGAGGGCGTTGCGCATCAGCGCTTCTGCGTCGCTGGCCTGCAGCGGACCGGCGTCATGGTTGGCGACCGACATCCCGAGCGGCGTGAAGATCCGCCGCGTCAGGAATTCCATGAAAGGCATCCCGGACACTTTCTCGACGATGTCCGCGGCCAGCACGTAGTTCGTGTTGCTGTACTGGTTCCTGGTGCCGGGCTCGAAGTCGAGCGCCTTGCCCGCCCAGCGCCGCAGGATCGCGTCCGACGTGGTCGGCCGCTGCATGTCGGTATAGACGTAGTCCTGCGGCCAGTAGTCCTGATAACCCGATGTCATCGAGAGCAGGTGACGGATGCTGACGTCGCCCGCGCGCGTGAGCTGCGGATGCCACTTCGCCACCTTGTCGTCGAGGGACAGCTTGCCGTCTTCCGCGAGCAGCAGGACAGCGGCGGCGGTGAACTGCTTGCTCACCGAACCGATGGCCTGACGCATGGCCGGCGACGCCGGCGTCCGCGGCGTGATGCGCGCGTCGCCATACGCATTGGTGTAGGCGATCTGTCCGCCGCGCACGATGGCGATGCTGGCACTCGGCGCGCCGGTCGCCCGCAGTACCGTGACGGCGGCGCTGTCGACCTGCGCGCGCTCGGAGGCACCGAGTTGTTGCGCCTGTGCAGAACCTGGCGCAGTAGCGAGGATCAGTGCTGCGGCGAATGAGAGTCGTGTCATTAATCCGGGAGCGGTGTGTCGTCAGGAATTTGTCGAAGTCGATCTCGGATCAGAGCGGGAACATCGGATACTGAAGTTGCCCCGTTTTGGTGGACACCTCCGCAGTCATCCGCCTCACCCGGTCGTTCCCGCCGGATCCGACATCCAATCGTAGATCTCTACCTTAAACCACCGCCAGCCCACGGACACCGATACTTACCTGGCGATGGCCAGTTCCTCCTCGCTCATGTCGGTCCCGATGTCGGCGAACAAGGGCGTGCTGAGGTAGCGCTCACCTGTGTCGGGAAGCATGCAGAGGATCGTGGAGCCCTTGGCCGCCTCTTCGCAAACCTTGAGGGCGCCGGCGAAGGTGCCGCCCGCCGAGATCCCGACGAAGATCCCTTCCTTGCGCGCAAGCTGACGGCTCCACTGCATCGCGTCAGGTCCGGGAATCGCGAGGACTCGGTCGACATGTCCGGCAGCCACCGCGTCGGCGGCCAGCTTCGGGATGAAGTCGGGGCTCCATCCCTGGATCGGATGCGACTTCCATGACGGGTGTCGCGAAGCGGCCGTGCCGTCGGGATTCCGTTCCTGTTTCGTCCCACTGGCGAGCATGGGTGCGTCGGCGGGCTCGGTGACGATGACTTTCGTATCCGGACTCTCCTCGTGGAGAATGCGCGCCACCCCCTTGAGCGTTCCCCCCGAGCCGATGCCCGTGACCCAGTAGTCGAGTCGTTCGCCTTTGAAATCCTGAATGATCTCCCGCGCCGTGGTGCGCGAGTGGTAGTCCGCGTTCGCTTCGTTCTCGAACTGGCGCGTGAGGAACCATCCGTTCTTCTTCGCCAGCTCGGCGGCCTTGCGCACCATCCCGATGCCACCTTCGGGGGCCGGCGTCAGAATGACTCTGGCGCCGAGGAATCGCATCAGACGGCGACGCTCGATGCTGAAAGAGTCGGCCATGGTGACGACCAGCGGATAGCCTTTCGCCGCGCAGACCATGGCGAGGCCGATGCCGGTGTTGCCACTGCTGGCTTCGACCACCGTCTGGCCCGGCTTGAGCGCGCCGGTTCGTTCCGCGTCCTCGATGATGCCGAGCGCCAGCCGGTCCTTCACGGAGCCGAGTGGATTGAACGCCTCGATCTTGACGAAGAGGTTCACGCCGGACGGCGCGAGCTTGTTGATGCGGACGACGGGCGTGCGTCCGACCGTTTCGAGAATGTTGGCGAAGATCGGCATCCCGGAATCTAGACGACTCTGCAAACCTGAAACGCGTCGTCCTATGGAACCCCGCCCATCCGATGTATCAACCCAGCGCTTCGTCGAATAACGAGGGAATGTCAATGACGAGCGGCGTCTCCATGCCCGCCGGCCGCCACGTGATTCGGTGGCTGAAGACCTCACCCGGATCATCCAGGGAACGCCAGCGCGAAATAATGCGGGCCTCGGGATTCACGACCCAGCTTTCCGGGACGCCGTTGGCGAGATAGAGCACCCGCTTTGTCTGATAATCGTATTGCGGATTGCCTGGGGACTCGATCTCGATGGCGAGCAAAATGTCAGACAGCGAGTATGGATAGACTGGCCGGCTGCCCGCGATCAGACGGACCGCAAATACATCGGGCTGGACACGGTTGCGACGGCGGTCGTCCTTGCGAACGTCTGCGGGCGACATGAGCGCACGGCCGATTCGGGAAGGCCGCAGATACGCATGCAGCCGATACCATAAGACGGCCGCGAGCAGCTGGTGCACGTCCGAGGGTGCCGGCGTCACGTACAGCACGCCGTCGACGAGCTCGTAGCGCTGACCGTCGTCCGGCAGAGCGTCCAGCATTTCGACAGTCCAATCGGTCCGCGCGGCAGGCATGCCCATAATGTGCTCGGCTCGGCGAGTGAAGAACAAGGAGGACGGCGCACCGCGCAACATGCCGAGGGCCCGCCTCAACACCCGCACCATTCAACTGCCAGCCAAACCGATCAGACTCTCACTGGGGCGAGACCATCGTTTCGGATGGTGGAGGGTGCAGATCGAAGCCCCGTGGCTCAGGATTCCCGTACACCAGTCGCCAGCGACGGAATCCCGTCCCAATGACCGCGCCCAGCCCCGCGCCGCCGACCGTACCGATGGCCGCAATCGCAAGGGCATTGCCCGCGCCGCGCCGGTCACCATCTGCAGTCGCCGCGTAGGCCACGAAGCCGGAGGCGACTCCGGCCACTGCGCCGATCCACGCGCCGCGCGATGTCGCGCGGTCATGGCGCCAGAGAGAATCGACGGCGTTGAACCGGAAGGCCATCGGCGGCTGCCCCGGTGTTCCGAAGAACAGCGTGTCACCGCGCGTGCTCACGTATCTGCCGACAAAAGGTGATCGCAGCAGCGCGACGCGAATGCGATCGCCCTCGTCGAATTCTGCCAGCGCCCGCGCGACCGAGCTGTCGCGCGACGGCTGGGCGAGCGCCGCGCTCGCGCAGCCGAGAATGGCAAGCGCCAACAGGGTGACATGAGTCAAACGTTTGTGGATCATGTGCAAAAACACTTGCAATGCAGCGGCCAGCGGGTTCAGCTTGGCGAGTCACGCAGGAGGCACGAATGGGATCCAATATCGAAGCCGCGCTCCCCGGTGTCAGTCGCGCCATCGACGGTCTGGACGTCGCTCAGTTGCGCCAGGCGATCCAGGACGAGTACTCGCTGGTCGCGTCCGAGCCGCAGCGCGGATTCCATTTTCACACGGGACGGCGGCTCGCGGGCATCCTCGGCTACGATGACGCCTGGCTGAGCGCGATTCCCGAGGGCACCGTCGAGTCGTTCGCGGGCACGGGGAATCCGTTCGCGATCGCGCCACTGCAGCCTGGCGATCAGGTTGTGGACGTCGGTTGCGGAGCCGGCATCGACAGTCTCATCGCCGCCCGCATGGTCGGACCCGGCGGCCGCGTCGTGGGCGTCGACATGACGCCGGCAATGCTCGCGAAAGCGCGGGCCAGCGCAGCGCAGTGCGGCGCGGCGAACGTGGACTTCCGCGAAGGGATGGCCGAATCGCTGCCGGTCGACGACGCCTGGGCCGATGTGGTCATCTCGAATGGCGTCGTGAATCTGTTTCCCGACAAGTTCGGCGCGCTGCGCGAGATGGCGCGCGTGCTGAAGCCGGGAGGTCGTCTGCAGATCGGCGACATCCTCGTGCAGAAAGCCGTCGGCGACAAGGGCAAACGAGACATCAACCTGTGGAAGGGCTGAATCGCCGGGGCTCTGCTGGAAGCAGAGCTTCAGGCGACGATCGTGGCCGCGGGGTTCGTGGACTTCGAGATCGTGTGGCGCGGCGACGTCTACAAGGACGCGCCGCAGGCGTCGAGCGCGGCGAAATTCGGGACGATCGGCATCAACTTCCGCGCACGTCGCCCGCGCTCCGGGGCCGAATGGGCCGCGGCGATCGCCACGCTGTCGTGCAACCTCAGCGAATCGTGATCGGCACCGGGTTCGGCAAATCGATGATCTGCTTCGTGGAGCGATTCTCCCGAGCCTGAGTGAAGAAGCTCGCGTCGCGCTGCGCGCCGCCGGCCTCCATCACCTCGCGGGCCAGCTGCACGATGTCGTCGTTGCGCATCCGGATCGAGCCATGCGACACGGCCCTGCCGATCGAAGATGGCTCATTCGTCCCATGGATCGAGCGAGGTGGGTCGTACACCAGCTGCGCTCGGCCGAGTGGATTGTCCGGATCACCGGGGGATTCCGGCTTCTCGTCCTTCGCCCATTCTTCCTGCGGCGGAACCCATTCCGGATTCCAGACGACCTGCGATATCCGGAAGGTTCCCGTCGCGGTCGGCCACTCCTCGCTGCCGACGGCGACGGAGAGCGTGTCGCCAGGCTCGCCATTGCGAAAGACGTACACCTTGCGCGCGGCGAGGTCGACTTCGAGCCGCATCGCGGGATCCGCGGCCGACACCTGAGGTACGGAAACGACCGCGCCACCCTGCGCCGCCGTCGCGCCGGCGGTCGCTGCCGCGCTGTCGGCGTTGTCATCGCTGGGACGCACGCACGCGGTGAGTGTCGCCAGCAGCGTTCCCGCCAGAATCAGTGATCCAGTTTGCATCGGCTCGCTCTGTCCTTGTCAGTCGTTCAGTTGTTCACAAGGAGGCAAGAGCTGTGCGCCGACGGAACGCCGTCAAGGACTCCGGGCCGGAGTCAGCACGATGTTGCGATAGTCCACGGCGGTATGATCGCCCTGGAGCAGAATCGGGCCTGGCGCGCCTTCGTTGCTGTCGATCGCGCCTCCGGTCGGACCGGGAATGATCTGATCGTCGATGACCGTCTTGCCGTTCAGCACCACCGTGAGCCGGCGACCGACGAGGGTGATGTCGTACGTCTGCCAGGTATTCGGCCCCGTCGACGCATTCTCGTTCGGCCAGAGCATTCCGTAAACGCCACCGATGTGGACGGGCAGCGGATCCGGCTCGCGATTGTCCTCGACCTGCACTTCATAACGACCGCGTAGATACACGCCGCTGTTCCCCTGCGGCGGGTAGCGGAATTCGATGTGCAGCTTGAAGTCGTTGAAGGTGCGCGTGGTCATGAGGTTGGCACCGCCGCCCGCGGTGTTGGTCAACACGCCATTGCGCACCGTCCAGTTGCTGGGACCGGGTCCCTGGGTGGTCCAGCCCGTGAGATCGCGTCCGTTGAATAACGTGTCCGGTC
>JBOHTL010000314.1:0-6037 GCA_050733735.1 Gemmatimonadaceae bacterium | reverse complement strand
AAGGCACAGTTGCACCGCGCCCGGATGCTTCTGCGGGAGGCGTTGAATCGATGACGACCGGCGCAATCAACTGCGATCGTTTCGGCGATCGTCTGATGGATTATCTCGAGCAGGACATGGACGTCGCGACCCGCGCGTCCATCGAGGAGCACGCGGCCGCCTGCGACGAGTGCGGCGCGCTGCTGGCCGACATCCGCAAGCTGCGAGTCGACGCGGCGCATCTGCCCGAGTTGACGCCCGCGCGCGATCTGTGGACGGAGATTGCGGCCCGGATCGAGACCCCTGTCGTGCCGATCGGTGCGGGGTCCGTGGCCACGACCATCGCGTCCACGCCGCATCGCAACCGCCGACGCTGGCTCAACTCGGGTCTCATCGCGGCGTCGCTGCTCGCGGCGGCTGCGATCGGCTACAGCGCGCGTGGAACGGATCAGATCGCGCCTCAGGATGATGTGGTGGAGACGCGCGATGTCCCGTCGCCTCCGGTCGTGGTTCCTGGTCCCGCGGACACGAAAGTCGCGCAGAACGATGCGCCGCAAGCGCCGACTGAAGGGGTGATTCCCCGCTCCGGAGCGCCGGCGAGGCCGCTGATCAACCCGCCGGCGTCCGGGCCGTCGGTGGCGGGAACGCGACCCGTCGAAGTCCAGCTCGCCGTCGCCGCGCTGTCGGCGGACTACGATCGCGAGATCGCGCGCCTGCGCATTCTCATCGACCAGCGCCGGTCGCAGCTGGATCCGGCCACGGTCTCGGTCATCGAGCGCAACCTCGCGGTCATCGACACGGCCATCGCCGAGTCGCATCGCGCGATCGCGAACGATCCGAGCGGTCGTTTTCTGCTCGAATTCCTGAACCAGTCGCTCCAGGCCAAGGTGGAGCTCATGCGGACCGCGGCGCTGCTGCCGAGTCGCACTTGAGGAACCCATGAACCGATTTTTTCTGCTCTCGTCGCTGCTGATCGCGGTCGCGCCCTCCGTGGCGCTGGCACAGCGCGATCGCGACGTCGAGAGTCGCATTGATACCACATTCGCGTTCGATCGCCGCGGCACGGTTGCGCTCAGCGTGCCGGGCGGCGACATCGTCGTCACGTCGTGGAACCAGGATCGCATCCGGGTGCGCGCGACCTCCGAAGGCACCGTACGCATGGATGCCACGGCCTCGCGGGTCTCGCTCGAGATGATGCGCGGCCGCGGCAACGACACGCGCTTCGAGGTCACCGTGCCGGTCGGGGTGCGCGTCAGCGCGCGGACGGCAAACGGAGACATCGCCATCAGCGGCACGCGCGGCGGCGTGGACGCCGTCACGCAGAACGGCGACCTCGAGGTCAGCGACGCCGGCGAGATGATCGACCTCCGCTCCATGTCGGGGGACATCATTGCGCGGCGGCTGACGGGGAACATCGAGATCAGCACGTTGAACGGCGATGTCACCGTGAGCGATGCGCGCGGCGACGTCGAAGTCACGTCCGTGAGCGGAGACGTCGACCTGCGGAGCGTCACCGCGCGCTTCATCCGCGCGAAGAGTACGAGCGGTGATCTCTCGTACGAAGGAGGCATCGACGCGACGGGTCGCTACGAGTTCGCCTCGCATTCCGGCGGCGTCTACCTCACGATCCCGCAGAACACCGGCGCGCTCCTAAGCGTGGCGACGTACAGCGGGTCGATCGAAAGCGACTTCCCCATCACGCTGAAGCCCGGCGAGCACGGCATCGGCACGCGCCGCTTCACTTTCGAGATCGGGGGGGGACGCGGCGACGCGCGCATCAGCGCCGAGAGCTTCAGCGGAGACGTCACCATCAGAACGGCCACTCCACCCCCCGCAGACCGCCAATAACGCCATGATCAAGCACATCCTTCGCGCCACGACCCTGAGCGCTGTCCTGGCTGGGACAGCCATGGCGCAGGCCACCACCACGCCGCCTGATTTCCGCTGGGAGAAGGCGCTTCCGGCCGGGAGCATGGTGCGGCTGCACAATCTCAATGGCGACATCACCGTCACCGCCGGCACCGGCGATCGCGTGGAGATCGTCGGGATCAAGCGCGGCAGCCGCCGCTCTTTCGAGGACGTGACGATCGAAGTCGTGGAAACGACCGACGGGATCGTGGCCTGTGCGATGTTCCGGGACCTCGACATGGAGTGCGGCGAGGACGGGATGCGCACCAACGATCGGCGTCGCCGTCGTGGCGACGACGATCGCGACTGGGACGACGCGTCGATCGCCATGCAGGTGCGTCTGCCACGCGGCATGCGGCTGCACGCGGGCACCGTGAGCGGCGACGTCACCGTCGCTGGCGCGGAGGGCGACGTGCGTGTCAGCTCGGTGAGCGGCGACGTCGAAGCCCGGCAGCTGCGCGCCACGGGAGTGCGGGCGAGGTCGGTCAGCGGCGATGTGCTGGTCTCCATCGTCGCGCTCACGGGAGAAGGCGACCTGCATCTCTCGTCCGTGAGCGGCGATGTGATCGCCGAACTGCCGAAGGACATCAACGCCGACGTGACGATGCGCAGCGTGAGCGGGTCTCTCGATACGGAATTCCCGGTCACCCTGAACGGGCGCGTGCGCCGCAGCAGTCTCGAGGCGCGCATCGGCCAGGGAGGCCGCGATCTGGACGTCACCACCGTGAGCGGCGACGTCACTCTCAGAGCCGTACGACCCTGAACCTCTCCACCTCTCTCGACCGGCGCCGTCGCCCGGGTCATGGATCGATCGAATGAATCGTCTGCAGAGTTCTGTCCGTGCCGTTCTCGCGCTCGCGCTGTTCGCGAGCGTTGCCGCGCCCGCGCAGGCGCAGCGTCGCAGCGAGCCGGAAGCCTTCACCTGGTCCGGCAGAATTCCGGACGGCCGCTGGATCATGATCCGTAACGTGAACGGACCCATCGAGGTCGTGCCGGGCACGTCGGATCGGGTGGAGGTCGTCGCGGCGCGGCACGCACGGCGTGGTGATCCCGAGTTCGTCCGTTTCGAGGTGAAAAAGTTCGGCGCCGGTGATCAGGACGTACTGGTGTGCGCACTGTGGGGCGAGAATGCCACCTGCGACGAGAATGGGTATCGCAGCCGCGGCCGAGGGTCGAGCGATCGTCACCAGATCAACGTGGAGTTCACGGTGCGCGTGCCGCGTAACGTGAAGGTCGCTGTGTACAGCGTGAACGGCGAGCTGCGCGTGCGTGACGTGACGTCCGAGGTGGACGCCGAGACCACGAATGGCGGCGTGGTCGTGTCGAGCCTGTCCGGACCGGTCAACGCGCGGACGACGAACGGCGGCATTCGGGTCACGATGGGCCGTTTCGATCTCGCGTCCGATCTCACCTTCGAGACGACCAACGGCAGCGTGATCGCGGAGTTCGCGCAGGATATCAATGCGGAGATCGATCTGCGCACCGTGAATGGCCGGTTCATGACCGATTTCCCGGTCACGATCACGGGACGGATCGATCCGCGACGGTTGCGGGCGACGCTGGGGAAAGGCGGGCCGCGTATTCGGCTGGCCACGGTGAACGGGAACGTCGAGCTGAGACGGCGATAAGGCCGCTCGCTGCGCTTGCGGAAAACTGCCGGGGGCTTCGCCCCCCCCCCCGGACCCCCAGGCGGTCTGTTCCCTCTTCCGCGTTCCCGCAGTCTGTAGGTAGCCTTCCATCCTCCACCGGAGGCTTTACCGAATGACCGTCCCGTATTCCGCTCAATCCCGCGGCGCCGCGCTTCCGATTCCCAGGACCGGAGTCGAACGCGCCACGCTCGTTCGTCGGACCTATGGCCTGGTCTTCCTGGGCATCGTCACGACGATGATCGGTTCGAACGTCGCGTTGACGCAGCCCGCGCTTCTGCAACAAAGCGCGGCGCACCCGATCATCACCTTCCTGCTCTTCTTCGGCACGCTCTTCGGGGCGCAGATGGTCCATCGGCGCTTCCCGCTCAACATCGCGCTGACGCTTCTCGCGACATTCATCGCCGGCGTCATGATCGCGCCGGTCCTGTTCTACTACAACCGCATGCAGCCGGGGATCGTCGGTCAGGCCGGGATCCTGACGTTCACCACGTTCGCGGTGCTGTCGCTCTACGCCACGTTCAGCCGCCGTGATTTCAGCGCGTGGGGCGGCTTCTTCATGATCGGCGTGATCGTGCTGCTCGTCACGTCGCTGCTGAATCTGTGGTTCCGGAACGAGACGGCATCGCTGTGGCTCGCGGCGGGAACGGTCTTCGTCTTCGGCGGCCTGCTGGTGTTCGACACGTGGAGAATCGTGCGGTCGAACCAGTATGGGCCGGACGATTACGTGCCGGCGGCAGTGAGCATCTACGTCGACTTGCTCAACATCTTCCTCGCGATTTTGAGATTGCTCGGAGGAAGAAGGAGCTAGGCCGGTTCTTTCTGGTCGAATCCCGCCGCGTTCTCGATCGCCTTCGCGAGATCGAAATCCTTCTGCGTGATGCCGCCGGCATCATGCGTCGACAGTGAGAACGTCACGCTCGTATACCTGATGTCGATGTCGGGATGATGATTCATCCCGTCGGCGACGCCGGCCACCTGCTGGACGAAGCGGATGCCGTCGGCAAAGCGACCGAAGCTGTAGGTCTTGGTCAGCGCGTCGCCTTTGCGCGACCAGCGGGGGAGCGACCCCAGCGCGCGGCGAATTTCGAGGTCGGAGAGTTTGGATCGCATTTGATGGGCGGATTCTAACCGTTTTCGCTGATCCTTGCGGTTTTGGTTTTTCTTCGGTTCATTCCGAAATGCAGTCGTCGTCCCTTTTCGATCCCGCCACCGAGCGGACCCTGCAGCGCACGGCGCTTCCGGTCATCGGCGAGCAGAAGGACATCCGGTATTACGGCACGCGGTGCAAATCGGTTCTCAACGGCACCGACGTCACCGGAATGGGGTTCTGGTCCATCAACCCGTACGTCGGCTGCGCGTTCGGCTGTGCCTACTGCTACGCGCGGTATGCCCATCGCTACGTCATCGAGCGCTCGGTCACCGCGCATCCGGAACAGCGTGTCCTGCGCGAAGCATTCGAGACGCTTCCTCCGTGGCTCGCCTTCGAGCGCCAGATTTTCGTCAAGGAGAATGCCGCCGACGTCCTGCGCAGGACATTGCGTCAGGGCTCGGACAAGCACCTCAACCTGCTCAAGGGTGAAGGAATCGGGATCGGGACCGCCACCGATCCGTACCAGCCGGCGGAACGACGCTTCCGCATCACGCGGAGCATTCTCGAGGTGCTTGCGGAGCACGAGGGGCTGAGTGTCTGGATCATCACGAAGAGCCCGCTCGTCACCCGCGACATCGACCTCCTGCGTCGCATCTCCCGACACAACCGCATCAGCGTGCACATCTCGCTCATCAGCATCGATCGCGAGCTGGCGCGCCGTCTGGAGCCGCGGGCGCCCACTCCGGACGCCCGTCTACGGGCGCTGGCGCGTCTCCGCGAGAACGGGATCGAGGCAGGGATCAACGTGATGCCGGTGCTTCCAGGGATCACCGATCGCCCCGATCAGCTCGAGCCGCTGATCAAATCCATCGCGGAAGCGGGCGCGACCTATCTCAACGCGTGCGCTCTGCGCCTCAGGTCCGCGGCGCGGCAGCGCTACCTGCCCTTCGTGGAGAAGGAGTTCCCGCATCTCGCGCCCAGCTATCGGGCCACGTACCGGAACAGCCATCACGCTGGGGAGCGCTATCGGGAGGGGCTGCACGAGTACTTCAAGAAAGTGTGCGCGCGCTACGGTGTCCCGTTTGGCCATGATGACGACGACGAGGACGAGTCACAGGAGCAGGAGCCTCTGCCCCAGCAGCTGATGTTCGCATTCTGACGTGACACTGTGTGGATAGCCTGTTGAAAAGCGTCGGCAGAATAACCGTTGACGCTCCTCTCGCTCCGGCTCATGTTTTCGGTGTTTCTTCGGTACGACTTTTGAGACGCTCTCGCTGCAACTCTTCGCGGCACTCGACCCTCCATGGCTTCATCGGCAACGGCTCCCATCGAACCAGCGCGTATCCCGCGCACGCAGCTCCAGGCGTCGAACGCCGCGGTGGCGCTGGATTCGTTGCGGGCGCTGCTTCCC
>JBOHTL010000313.1:0-9584 GCA_050733735.1 Gemmatimonadaceae bacterium | reverse complement strand
TTCCTCGAGCTTCCGGCGTTCTTCGTCCAGTTTCGCTTTGCCTTCGGTGAGGCGGCGTTCGCCTTCAGATCGCAAGTCCGCAATTCTGGCCTTAACCGAAGCGGTCTTTTCGTCGACGATCCGATCTACCTGCGCCCGCACTTTGGCCTGCGCCGCAGCGATCTCTTCTCCGGCGATGGTACGGAGCCGGTCGGCAACCTGACGATCGAGGTTTGAGCGTACGGCAAGACGCGGCGCCTCGAGCGTTCCGCTGATTTCCGCGGTCAGCTCGAGCGCTTCGATCCCCGTGAGCACGCGGGACACGAGTGCTTCGATGGTGTTCAGCCGCCGAGCGCGTGCCGAATCCGCAACCCAGCGCAGGTTCGACGATCGAACCGACCATCGCCCGGTCACCTGGTTGCCGTCCAGCACGAACCGCAGTTCCGAGGATCCTCGTCCGGGATCCATCGCGAGGGGTAATGAGGGAACGGCGAGGCGCGGCAAGGCGACGCCCGCCGCGTGCACATTCACGATCTCGCGCGGTCGGTCACGCAGATGATCCACCGAACCCGTGACGCGAAGTGAATCGACCGTCCCTCCCTCTGACGCGCGTCGGAGCGCGAACAGGGTCGGGCGGCCCACGATGGCGGGCTCCGACGTGAGATCGCGAACCGCAAGCGTGTACGTCGCGGGCTGCGGTCCCGCGGTCGTGACATTGACGTCGGCGCGCTGCACCAGGAACTGCGGGTAACTCTGCGGCGTGATGAAGCGAATCGTCGATCCCGCGGCCCGAACACGCTGGGGACCGGACTTCTCCTTGGGCAGCAACCCCGGCGGCGCGTACTGCCTGGCCAGCGTCGCCCAGTACATGGCCTGCTGGAACTTGTCGATGGTCACCTGGCCGAACAGCGCGGCGCCGATGTCCGGCGCGTCGATGCTCGGCAGCTGCAGCAGACTGCGCGCGAACTGATAATCGTCACGTCGTACCTGATCGAGCGCCGCCGCCCCCGCCTGCAGGGAGTCGATCGCGCGACGCGTGTCGTTCACGAGGCGATCCACGCGGCCGCGCGCGGAATCGACGCGCGCGAGCGCGCGCCGTAGATCGGTCACGGCGGTGCGCGCGCCCTGCACGCCCAGTGTGCGGACGTTGGCGCTCTGCAGACGCGTGATCACGGCGGCGGACGAGTCGAGCGTCTCCTGAAGTCGCAGTCCGTTGAACGCCTGGTCGAGCGACGCGCGCGCGGAATCGGCCTGTTGCCCGAGCGCGAGCGCTGCCTGGACGGTGCGGAGCTGGGACGGGTCGAGCGCGATCGCCTGCAGGGTGTCGATCGGCGTGAGCGAGAGCAGCGGAACGCGAAACTGATCCGCGAACCTGCGCACTTCGGCGAGCGCGCGGGGCGCGAAGCCGCCGCCCTGAACGGAGCGCGCCGGCGTCTCGCGCACCGTGCCCGTGCGAACATCCGTGATGGACAGCTGCCGCACAACGAGCTTTTTCTCGAGCAGCGGCTCCGGCTCGAGCGCGACGACCAGCCGGCCGACCTCGAAGAGGTTGCGCGTGCTGTCGAACGGATCGGCGAGCGCGACCCCGCGCATCTCGAGCGTGGTCGCGAACGAGTGGATGGTCAGTCCGTCGATGTCGAGCTGGGCGCCCAGCGCTTTCGTCCCCGCTTCGGCCACCGTGCCGCGCACGATGCGGTCGGCGAACAACGTCCAGCCGATCACCAAGAGCGCGCCCGCGAGCAGGAGCGGGATGATCCCCTGCCAGCGGAAGACGCGGACGCGCCCCGGCTTCCCCGGCGGCGGCGCCGCCGTGCCCGCGGGCGGCGTGTATTGCGACGGTTGGCCGCTACGGACGGAACCAGCGGTAGACATTATAGATCTGTGATGCCTCGAGCAGCTTGAAATAACGCGAGTTTCTGACGCGTTCGCCGATGGTCGCGCGATATCTCACCACGCCGTATCGCGACGCGAAGTACAGGGGGGCGAAGAGTGCCAGCCAGGCGACGACGCTCCCCAGCACGATGGTGTTGTTGAAGTTCGTGAGCGCCAATCCGGGGACGTTGTCCCATGCGGTCCACAGTGGACGCAGCGACCGGACATCCACGAGCAGCGATCGGCCGATGTCGTGAAAAACCGGATCGAGCATGAACCCGATCGGCACGAATGCGACCCAGGCAAACAGTCCGGCGGCGAACGAGACGTTGAGCACCGCGAGCAGCAGCAGGATGACGAGATTGTGCGCGTTGGCGATCGGCGTGAGTCCCAGCGCGGCGCCCAGCGCGATGCCAAACGCGATCTGACTGGGCGAGCCGTCGGAATGCAGCGTCTTGACGAGCGAACGCAGGAGCTTGAGGAGGGTCAGCATTGCATTTCAAGGACGTTTCCCGGCGAAGTGAGCAACCGAGCTGAAGTACGCGACGAGGAAGATGGGGGCCGTGTGGTGGCGGGGCATGCTATACGGCGTCACGGCATTCGACCCGGTGACGTTCGCGACGATTCCGACGCTTTTACTGCTGGTCGCGCTCGTCGCCAGCCTGGTTCCTGCGGGTCGGGCGGCGACGGTCGATCCGGTGGAGGCCTCCGGGACGAGTGGACACCGTCCTGTCGAGTGCATTACACTGTCGCGATGCTTTACGGGACCGATCTCTGATGGCGTGGGACGCCATCATCATTGGCAGCGGGTTCGGCGGTGCCATGGCCGCGCACGTCCTCGTGAACGCGGGTCAGCGGGTCCTGATGATCGAGCGCGGCGGCTGGGTCGGGCGCGGCAGCGACGACCCGGATGCCGGCGTGCCCGGTCTTCGCTCGCGGCATTACAGCAAGGAATCGCCGTATCAGGTGCGCGCGGGACGGAAAAAGTACTCTTCCGGGGCGTGGCACTGCGTAGGCGGCCCTTCGATCTTCTACGGCGGTGCGTCGTATCGCTTTCGTCCCTCGGACTTCGAGCCCCATCCGGAGCTTGTCGCCGACTCGGGCGCGGAATGGCCAATCGCGTACGACGACCTCGAGCCCTACTACTCCGTCGCCGAACGGCTCCTTCAGGTCGCGGGTGATCCGAGGCGCGAAGACGTTCCGCGCAGTGCGCCCTACCCTCAGCCGCCCGCTCCCCTTGCGCCGTCCTCCGATGCGATCGCGCAGGCGGCTGAGCGTCTCGGACTGACGCCGAGCCGGATACCGCTCGCGATCTCGTACGGCGACGCCTATCGCGGCTGCACGCGCTGTGGCAAATGCGATGGCTACGCCTGTCCCGCGAGCGCGAAGAACGACCTGGCGACGGTCGTCATCCCCGGGTTGCTGCGGCAGGGCATGGAATTGCGCCCGGATACCATTTGCGTCAGGCTCGAGCGCCAGGGATCTCGCATCACCGGCATCGAGTGCGTGAACCGGCTGACGGGCGCGATCGAGACGCTCAGTGCACCGCGCGTCATTCTCGCGGCCGGAGCGCTGGCCACGCCCCATCTGCTGCTCGCGTCGGGGCTCGCGAGCGCGAGCCCTGCGGGGGATGCCATCGGCCGGTATCTCACCCGCCACCGCAATGCCGTCGTCTTCGGCGCGTTCGTCCGGCCGCCGAATCCGCAGAAGGAGTTCGACAAACACGTCGCCATTCTGGATTTCTATCGCTCGGCCGGGTGCATCCAGCAGCTGACGCCGGCGGAAGGGCTGGTGCGCGCGTATCTGCCGCGGCTCCTCCGCACGCCCGCGGCGCTCTTCCTCGCGCACGCGTCCGGCCTGCTGGTCATCGCGGAGGACCAGCCGCGCCCCGAGAACCGCGTCACGATCGACGGCGGTCGCCGGGATCGATTCGGCCTGCCGCAGCTTCGCGTTCACCACGCGTATACGCCGCGCGACGAGTCTGCGGCCGCGCTCCTCGTGCGGCATGCCAAGCGGGTGCTGCACGAAGCGGGTGCCCGCTTCACGCTCGTGCACGCCATCGAAACGTGGTCGCACGCGCTCGGCACGGTGCGGATGGGCCGGAATCCGCGGACGTCGCCACTCGACGAGCGCGGGCAGTTCCGAGGGCTCGAGAATCTGTACGTCGTCGACGGCAGCGCGCTCCCGAGGTCGGCCAGCCTCAATCCCAGCCTCACCATCGCTGCGAACGCGCTTCGCGTCGGCGCGCAGCTCGCGCAGATCTCATTGCCGGCCCTCGACCGGTCCTACCGGTCCCTTCCCGTCTGGCATCCTCAACCCGCACTCAAGACCGGCTGATACATGCAGTCTGCAGCAACATTGATCATCGCCGCGAGCGTTGGCGTGCTCTCGGGGACGCACACCGCTATCTGGGGGATGTACAAGGACGCCGTGCACGAGGGATTCACCGTGCGCACCTTCGTCCGAAGCATCGTCATCGGCGCGGTCGTCGGCGTGCTCGTGCAGGCCGCCTTCCGGCTGCCAATTCCGACGCCCGGCGCGCTCGTGCTTCTCTTTGGGCTCGCGTACGCTGGTGAGCGCGCGATCGTCGAGATCTGGAAAACGTTCTTTCGCGACGAAGATCAGTCGAAGTACTTCATTCCGATGCAGTTCGCGATCGGCGGCGTGCCCGTCAAGAGCCGGACGACGCGCTGGATGGTCGGCGTCGGCTACATCCTGGCGGTGTCCGCGGCGCTGTACGGCATCTCGCGACTCGATTTCGCGCGTGACGCCACGCCGTCGCGTCTTACCGCGGCGCTCGTGGGCTTCGCGGTCGGTATCGTGATCGCCATCGGCGGCGGGTGGAAGGACGCGCCGAAGGAAGGCTTCGATCTCCTCAAGTTCTTTCGCAGCCCGGCGCTCACCGTGCTGTATTCGGTGATGCTGTCCATGTTCACGGACAGCTACCTGCTCATGGCCGGCGGGGCCATCGGCTTCGAGCGGGCGACCGCGGAGACGTACAAGACGTTCTTCTTTCCATCGAAGCCGCGCGGCAAGTTCACCGGCAAGCCGATCCTGCATCCGAACATGCTGCAGCGGCGTCAATACTTCGTGCCGGTGTACGTCGCGATCTGGGCCGCTGTGCTCGTCTGGATAACCGCCGCGCTGTAGCGCATGAACGTCCTCTTCCTCGGTTGCGGGTGGGCGACATCAATGCACAGCCGCACGCTCCGGAAGATCGGCGGGATTCGGTTGTTCTACGCGAGCCGCGACGCCGGGCGCGCGGAGCGCTATCGGCTGAAGTTCGGCGGCCAGCGCGCGTTCGGTTCATATGACGACGCCGTCGCCGAGCCATCGGTGGACGTCGCGGTCGTTGCGACACCCACGAGCGCGCACCGCGACCTCACGCTGCTTGCGCTGAATGCGGGACGTCATGTGATCGTCGAGAAGCCCGCGTTCATGCGCGCCTCGGACGTCGATCCGGTGCGCGACGCCGCCCGGCGATCGGGCAAGCAGGTGCTCGTCGCCGAGAACTACTTTTACAAACCGATCACCGCGCATCTCCGCTCGCTCGTTCGCGACGGCAGATTCGGTGACGTTCGCTTCGTCAGCGTCAACGCGACGAAACGGCAGACGTTCGAGGGCTGGCGGGAGAGGCCCGAGGTCTCCGGCGGCGGCGCGCTCTTCGAGGGGGGTGTGCACTGGGTGAGCTTCATGGCGAGCCTCGGGCTCGACGTCGCCGGTGTTCGCGCATACCGCGTGGGCACGACGGGCGGGATGGACGTCAGCACGCTGAGCGTCTTCGAATACTCGAACGGCGCCGTCGGGACGCTCGCCCATTCCTGGGAGCTCGGTGCCCCGTTCGGCGGCATGCGCGTGTCCAAGATCCAGGGCACGCGCGGCGCCATTACCTTCGAATCGAACGGTCTCGCGTACCTCGGCACCGATGCCGCCCGCTCGTTCGGCCTGCCCGTGATCGGCGGCGACTTTCTCGGGTACCGCGCGATGTTCCGCGACTTTCTCGACGCCATTCGCACCGGCCGGCCGGCTCAGTTCACGCTCGATCTGGCGGAGCGGGACCTACGCCTCCTGGAGCAAGCGGTGGCTGACTGGCGTGTTCGCTCAGCAGAGATCAGGAGTTGATCTCGGATCAGGACCGAAACATCGAATCAGGACGGTAATGATTGGAGGTTCCGCAGTTCACCAATCACTTCGCAGTTACGCCTATCCGCACTTATCCGATGTTACCGTCCTGATCCGAGATCAACCTCCGATCCCTACCTCGCAACAATCCCAGTCGGAGCGCGCCACGATGCCTACCAGGCGATCCCGTAATCCTCGCCGTGATTGCTCGATCCACCCCAGAACGTTCCGTGCTTGCGGTCGAGGAAGATCGCGTTGATCGGCCCTGACGTTCGCTCCTGGAACTCGAGCGTGTAGCCCATTTTCCGCAGCTCGGCACGCACCCATTCCGGCGTCGAGCGCGCGACGAGCATGCGTCCGGGGCGCGACTCGTGATCGCCGAACGATGACCGCATCTGGTAGCTGTTGATGTTCGGCGCCTCGACCGCCTGCTGCACCGTCATGCCGAACTCCACCACGTTCAGGAAGAACTGCAACAGGTTCTGGTCCTGGCTGTCGCCACCCTGTACCGCGAACGACAGGTAGGGTGCGCCGTCCTTGAGCGCCATGCTGGGCGTCAGCGTGACGCGCGGGCGTTTGTGGGGAGCGATCACGTTGAAGGGGCCGTCAGCCTCGTTGACGACGAACTGCTGCGCGCGCTGACTGAGCCCGATGCCGGTGCGTCCCGCGATGACGGCGGGAACCCAGCCACCGCTCGGCGTCACTGACACCACCCAGCCAAGCGTGTCGGCCGCCTGGATGCTCGTGGTCCCACTGTAGAACGCCTCGTAAAACGCCGAATCGGCGCCCGCCTGCGGGACGACGCGATCCTGCTGTCCGCTCCGACGCGCGCTGTCGGCGGCGCCCTCCACCGTCCATTGCGCGAGGTGCTGAGCGAACGGGTTCGTGCCGCCCTGGTAGGGATAGGGGTCACCAGGCTTCACCGTCGGATCGTTCCGTTCCCAGTCGATCTGCGCGTAGCGTGCCTTCGCATACTCCTTGGAGAGAAGGCCCCGGGTCGGCTCTTCCGGCGGGACGTAGATGTCGCCGTAATAAAAATCTCTATCGGCGAACGCGAGACTCATCGCCTGATACAGCGTATGCAGGTACCGCGGCGAGTTGTATCCCATCGACTTGAGATCGGCGTTCTCCACGATGTTCAACGCCTGGAGCAGTGCCGGACCCTGCGTCCAGGGCTGCAGCTTGTAAACCTCGATCCCCTTGTACGTCGTCTTCGCCGGCTCCTCGATGCGGACGCGCCAGGTGGCGAGGTCCTCCATGGTGAACAACCCGCCCTCCTCGCGCGTGCCGCGCACGATCTCCCGGGCGATGTCTCCTTTATAGAAGCGGTCGTACGCCGCGTAGATCGCGTCCTTCCGCGACTTCCCCGCGGCGAGCGCCTGCCGCTCGGTCTCCACGAGCTTGCGCAGCGTCGCCGCGAGATCCTTCTGGACGAAGACGGCGCCGGGCTCCGGCCCCTCGCGCTCCTGGCCCAGATTCGGGAGGAAGACCGCCGTGGAGTACTTCCACTGCTTGATCTCGTCCTTGTTCCGCTCGATGGAGTTCGCCGTCTGTGCCTCGATCGGGTAACCGTCCGCCATCTGGATCGCGGGGGCCAGAACGTCCTCGAGCGACAGGGTGCCGTACTCGGCGAGCATGGTCATGAGACCACCAGGCGTGCCGGGTGTCACCGCGGCGAGGGGACCGTATTCCGGCGGGAAACTGTAGCCCTTCGACTTGTAGAACGCCGGGGTGGCTCCCGAGGGCGCGTGTCCCAAGGCATTGATCGCGATGACCTTCTTCAGCTGCGGATGATAGATCAGCGCCTGGGTTTCACCGCCCCAGGAGAGGACGTCCCACCTCGTCGCCGTCGCGGCGAGCATGGCGGCGGCTGCGTCGACCGCGTTCCCTCCTTTCTGAAACATCATGGCGCCCGCGGTGGCGCCGAGGGGTTTCCCGGTGATGGCGATCCAGTGCTTGCCGTGCAGCGGCGGCTTCTGCGTCTGACGCGGACGGTTGTCCGCCGAAGGACGGCCGGCGGTGGTGTCCTGTGCCGAAGCGGTGCCTGCGGCAGCAAGCAGAACAAAGAGCGCGCGACGAATCATGGCAGGGTCCCTTCGTCAAAGTGGCAGGCTGGAACTATCTCACGGCAGGAGCGGCAGCACAACCGTCCGATCGACGGCTCGGGAGAGCGCGAAACGCCTGACATGGGGTTTCACGCTGACCGCGAGCCGGAATCAATCGTCTTTCCGCGGGTGACGTCTCACCGTTCATCGGCTTACATTGCGAATGACTCTTCGTGCCTCGCCCTTCGACACACAGGAGGGCACTTCCCGCAGTATGCAGGATCCAGCGGTTCAGACCTGTCCTCATGGACTCCGTCCCGGCACGACGGTCTGCCTGCACTGCCGCGCCGACGCACGGCTCGCGGCGAGGCAGCGTCGCTACCGGTTTCTTGCGCGCGTCGCCTTGATCACGCTCGGCGGGGGCGCGGTCGTCGCGCTTGTCATCGGCGGACTCATGTCCATTGCGCCGGACGGCGGCACCGCTGCGGGGGACGAAGGCGAGACCAGCACCGTCGTCGCCACCGCGGGAGCTCCGGCACCGAATGCTCCGTCCGCGCCGTCCCAACGCGCCGGGCTTCATCCGGTGATACCCGAAGGACGCCGCGAGCTGGGCGATAGCATCTTCGCGGTGCGCGACGGCGGGGAGGTATCCGTCCATTTCGACACGGAGTTGCTGCGCACGCGGTTCGACTGGAAGTTCGAGGGCGTGGTCCGCGCCACGCTGCCGCTGGTCTACGGCGACACCACGCGCAGTGCGCTCGACTCGATCCCGAGCGGCTCCCTCGTTCGCGGAGGCGATCTGCTCACCGATCTGACCACCCGCGGCATCCCGATCGCCGTGGGCGACGAACGCCTCCGCGTCTGGCCCATCACCCGTCCGGGCCGGGATGGACCGTTGGTGGTCGGATATCGAGTGGCCGCTGGACGGTAACGGCGGACATTGGATGTCTTGCACTTCTACAGGAAGGCCCATATTCTGGGTTCGACCTGTAGAAGCACAAAGGGAGACTTCATGTCCGACCGCCTCGACCTTCCCCAGGGCACGCTCGACCTCCTGATCCTGAAAGCGCTCTCGCTCGAAGCCCAGCACGGGTGGGCGATCTCCGAGCGCATTCATCAGGTGTCGCGTGAGACGCTGCACATCCCGCAGGGATCACTCTACCCCGCGCTCCACCGGCTCGAGCGACGCGGCTGGATTGCCGCTGAATGGGGGGCGTCGCAAAACAACAGACGCGCGAAGTACTATGAGCTCACGCGCGCGGGACGACGGCAGCTCGACTCCGAAACGCGCGCATGGCAGCAGCTCACCGCCGCCGTCGGGCTCGTCCTGAGGATGTCGTGATGTTCTCAGACCTCACATTCCGCTTGCGCGCGCTGTTCAATCGCCGGGCGATGGAGCGCGAGCTCGACGACGAGTTGCGGTTCCATCTCGACCTGGAGATCGAGAAGCTCGTCGCGTCCGGTCTGTCACGACCGGACGCAGTGCGCCGCGCGAATCTCGCGTTTGGTGGCGTCGAGCGCATCAAGGACGACTCCCGCGACGTGCGCGGCGTCTCGATCCTGGAC
>JBOHTL010000312.1:0-2267 GCA_050733735.1 Gemmatimonadaceae bacterium | reverse complement strand
CGGCGGTGGCGGCGGTGGCGGCGGTGGTGGTGGTGGCCGCGGTGGTCGCGGAGGAAGGGGGGGTGGCGGCAGGGACCGCGACCGCGATCGCGAGTTCAATCGCCGCGACGAATACTGATCCGAGTCTGACGTTCGGGCTCCCGGCAGCGCAGGCGCCGGGGGCCTTCGCGTTTGCGCGCTGCCAGCGGCTGACGTGACCTGGTTCCTCGCAGCCGTGTTTCTGGTTGCCGTTCTGGCGGGCGGGACCGCCGCGATAGCGGGCTTCGGAATCGGCAGCCTGCTCACCCCGCTGCTTGCCAGCCGCCTGGGAATGACGCTCGCCATCGCCGCCGTGGCAATTCCCCATGCCCTCGCGACCGCTCTGCGTTGCTGGCGGTTGCGCGGCAGCATCGACTGGGCGCTGATGCGCGGCTTCGGACTGCTCAGCGCAGCCGGCGGTCTGGCCGGTGCGCTCCTTTACACGCGGTTCTCGAATGACACGCTCACGGTCGTTCTCGGCGTGCTGCTCATCGCGACATCGATCGCCGGTCTCACCAACTGGTCGCGCCGGATTCACCTGAATTCGCGCTTCGCTCCGCACGCGCTCGGGTTCGCGTCGGGAGTCTTCGGCGGGGTCGCGGGGAACCAGGGCGGACTGCGCGCGGCGGCGTTGCTGACGTTTTCACTGATGCCCCTGACTTTCGTCGCCACTTCGACGGCGACCGGACTGCTCGTCGATGCGGTGCGTCTGCCGGTGTATCTCTGGCGATCATCCGCGGCTCTCGTGGAGCTTGGCTACCCGATCGTCATCGCGTCTGTCGGAGTAGTGATGGGTACTCTTGCCGGCGAGCGAATGCTGGTCGGACTGAGCGCGGATCGGTTCCGCACGGTCGTGTCCGTGCTCATTGGGCTCCTGGGCCTCTGGCTGCTGCTGCAGCACATGAGCTGATGCGACTCTTCCCCATGATCGCGGGGTTCATCGGGGCGATGGTCGGGTGGAAAGTCGGCAGGCTGCTCGACCTCTTCGTGGCCATCATCCTGAGCCTGACCGCGGGCGCGCTCGCCTTCTACTATGCCCGCAAATATCAGAGGGAAATGCTCGGCTGACGTCAGGCGTTGTCGAGGTCGGGCGACTCGCTCGGCGAGATGAACAGCTGCGGAATGGCAAAGACTGTCCGGCCGGAGCCTTCGTCTTCGCCGCGGCCGTCTCTGTCCGCCATCTCCTCCATCGGCATGGCGCCGATCGCACCGAACGCGTCGAAAAACGACGGGCGATTCGGGTGCCGCGTTCGCGCCCGAGCCTCGGCCGCCGCGTACTGCTCCTTGTTTCGCCGCACCGTTTCGATCGCGCGTGCGAAATACGTCGTCGACGGCTCCGCCGAACCGCGCTTCTGACGCTCGTACGCGAAAAGCAGCTTTCCGTCCTCCACGACCCGTTTCAGGTCGGCTCCAGACAGGCCTTCACTGGCCGTGGCGAGCGCGGCGACGTCGACATCGCCGATGGTTGCCGGCAGGCGCGCGCAATGCTCGGCGAGAATCGCCCGGCGCGCGTCCAGTGACGGAAGGCGCGTCTCCAGCCACAACTCGATGCGTCCTGACCGCACGAGCGCCGGCGGCATGTTCCCCACATCCATGGCGGTCATCATCAGACACACGCGTCCCGCGCTGGCGCTCTCGAGCCCGTCGAGAATGGTCAGCAGGTAGCGATACAGGCCGGTCTCCTGACTGTTCTCGAAGATCACGTCGCTGTCGTCGATGAAGATGATCGATGGCGCGTTGTGCTTGGCGGCCTCGAAAATGGCGCGCACGCGGCCGTAGAAGTCCGGGGTCCCGCTGATCAGCGTTCCGTCGATGAGAAAGAACTTGCTCTTCAGCCGGCGCGCGAGCGCGCGGCCGATCGTCGTCTTGCCGGTGCCCGGCGGACCCGCCAGAAGAACGCCGCGCTTTGGCTTGAGCCCGAGCTCGTCGGAGAGCTCGACGTTTTCGAGGGGCATGATGACGTGTGCCTCGAGCGCTTCGAGCACGTCGTCCACCCCCTTGAGATCGCTGAGCTCCACGGTCTGCACCTCGGCGATGTCGACGTTGCTCGCCATGTGGTGGTCGCGCAGGTAGTCGATGAAGCGATCCGTGTGCACCGTGTCTTCGCCTTGAAGCGCGACACAGGTGTTGCGCAGCTGGCGGGCGGTGAGCTTCGGCGCGAAGCGATGCACTTTCGAGAAATCGATTCGCTGCATCTGCAGATCGCCGAGGTACGCCCCGCATATGGCGCGATAGTCGTCGATCGTGAA
>JBOHTL010000311.1:0-3036 GCA_050733735.1 Gemmatimonadaceae bacterium | reverse complement strand
GTGAAGCGGAAGCGGGAGGCGATGTCCCCATCGGCGCGGTGCTCGTGCGTGATGGCGAGGTGATCGCGCGCGCCGGCAACCGCACGTTGAGCGACCAGGATCCGACGGCGCACGCCGAAGTGCTGGCCATTCGCGCGGCCGCTGCGAAGCTGAAGTCATGGCGACTGTCAGGCTGCTCGCTCTACGTGACGCTCGAGCCATGCGCGATGTGCGCCGGCGCGATCGTCCTCTCCCGTCTCGACCATCTCGTGTTCGGCGCCTGGGACGAAAAGGCGGGCATGGTGGGCTCCCTCGGCGACATCGTGCGCCATTCGCGACTCAACCATCGCGCCCATGTGACCACGGGTGTCCTCGAGCTGGAGTGCTCCTCGATGCTGAAAGGGTTCTTTCAGGAACGCAGGGGTACCAGGACAGATCACGACCGAACGGTGTGACGCGAAAAACGCAGGAACCAGCAGGAAGGGACGCGGCCGGCCGAGTACGCAGTTAGGGCACGCGGCCGGGCCGAGAAGAAGGGGAGCGAGCGCGCCATGGCAGCGCTGGCGCAGCTCAACGTAGTTCAGGCGGGAATGTCGGATCCCGCGGTCTTTTTGCGCATGTCCCTGTGTCAGCTTTGTCCCCTGAACGCTGACGGCCCCCCCCTCCAAACCCTCTCCCGGGCGCGATCCGCATGAACCGACGTTATCTGCACTGGTCACTCACGACCATTCTTTTCGGCGCCGCTTCCTGCCTCGATGGGGGGCGCAGGACACTTACCGCGCCTGAGCTGACCGGAAACATGCCCGCAGGGCTGGTCTCCGACGGCGCGCACTCCGGCGCAGCTGGGTTCTACTTCCTGCCTCCCGTCGTAGCCCAACCAGCGCTGACAGGCACCTTCGACCCCGACATTGCGGCACTGCAGCCGGTCGTCGCCATCTGCGAGATCACTGACGCACCGATTGTCGCCTGCGGCGCATTGAGCGCGGGCGCCACCCCGGCGCTCCGCGTGTTCACCATCACCAGCAGTCCGGCGGTCACGCTCGACGGCGAGAAGTACAAGGTCGATTGGGATACCGGCGAGCAGGGCTTCGAGGCCGGACGCCTCTACCGCATCTTCGTCTTCGCGGGACAGTCGCGCAGTGAGCTGGGCTTTGCCGACGCCATGATCTCCACGGTCCCGGGCCAGGTGAAGAACACCGACGGCGAAACGATCGTCCTCAGGGACGGCCGCACGCTGCCGATCCATTTCCGGATCGAGCAGGGCGTTGTCCTCGGACCTGGTCCCGCCACGGCGCTTCAGGTCAGGGGTCCCGAGACATCGATCGCCGGTGCGACTGGCTCGCTCACCGTCACCGCGCTCGACGCGAGCGGCAACGTCGCGACGGGATATGCCGGCACGATCGCGTTCACCTCCACGGATCCGCAGGCCGCACTTCCATCCAATTACACCTTTACCGCGGCCGACGCGGGGACGCACACGTTCGACGCCGGGATCGCCCTTCGCACCGCTGGGAGTATCACGGTCACCGCTACCGATGAGGCGCAGAACATTATCACTGGCGCGCATTCCGTCACGGTCACGCCCGCGGCCACTGGCAAACTGGCGCTGACCGGCGTCCCCGATCAGACGACCTCCGGTACCGTCCACGACCTCGCCGTCACCGCGCAGGACGAGTTCGGAAACACGACGACAACGTATGCGGGAACAGTCGATTTCTCGTCGAGCGACGCGGCGGCGCTGCTTCCGTCCTCGTACGCCTTCCAGCCGGCTGATGCAGGTGTGAAGACGTTCGCCGGCGGCGTGACGCTGAAGACCGCGGGAGCGCAGACGCTGCGCGCCGAGGACGCCGCGGACGACGCCATCTTCGGTGAGAAACCGGTTGCCGTCGGATCAGGGAATGCCGCGACACTTCGCGTCGAGGGGCTGAACGATCCCTCGGTAGCGGGGAGCGCCGGTTCCATCACCGTCACTGCACACGATGCCAATGGCAACGTCGTGTCGGACTACTTCGGCACGATCGTGTTCACGTCGACCGATCCGCTCGCGACGCTGCCAGACAATTACGCATTCGTGGCTGCCGACGCGGGAACGCACACCTTCTCCGCGTCTGTCATTTTCCGCACCGCGGGGAGCGTGACCGTCACCACGACCGATCAGGCCGCGAGCACGATCACGGGGGCTCAGGCTGTCACCGTCACCTCAGCGGCGGCGACGACGCTCGCGCTGAGCGGCATCCCGACCGCCGCCACGGCTGGCGTCGCATACGATCTCACCGTCACCCTGCGCGATGAGTTCGGGAACACGGCGACCGGCTACGCCGGCACGGTGCAGTTCACGTCCAGCGATCCCGCCGCGTCGGTTCCGCCCGCCTACACCTTTCTGTCCTCTGACGCCGGATCGCGGACATTCGCGGCGGGTGTGATCTTCAAGACCGCCGCGACCCAGAGCTTCCAGGCAACGGACGCAGCGACGCCCTCGCTCACGCTCAGCTTCGACGTCAACGTCGCGCACGGACCGGCGTCGCAGCTGCGCTTCACGACGCAGCCAGGGTCTGTCATGGAAGGCGCCGTGATCGCGCCGCCGGTGCTCGTGACGGCGTACGACGAATTCGACAACGTCGCCAGCTCGTTCACGGGAGCGGTGAGCATGGCCATCGGCACCAACCCGTCGGGTGGCGCGCTCTCCGGCGCCCTCCAGGTCAACGCCGTGCTCGGCGTCGCCACCTTTGCTGACCTGAGAATCAGCGCGGGCGGGAACGGCTACACGCTCGTCGCGTCGGGAACGGGACTCGCGAACGGGACCAGCGATCCATTCAACATCATCGCGACCGACGTGCACTGGATCAACGCCAGTGGGGGGCTGTGGAGCAACGGCGCCAATTGGAGCAGCGGTGCGCCGCCCACGGCAAGCCAGAACGCGTTCATCGATCTCTCCGGAACGTACGCGGTGACTCTCGACGTAAACGCCACCGTCAGCAGCATCGCTGTCGGCGCCGCCAGCGGTGTCCAATCGCTCAATGCTAATGCGCGAACGTTGACGGTAATGAGCTCCAGTAC
>JBOHTL010000310.1:0-5212 GCA_050733735.1 Gemmatimonadaceae bacterium | reverse complement strand
CTCCATCACGCCGCGCTCGGCCGACCCGATGAGCACACGCGATTCGAGGCCAAGCCGACGCACGAGACGCTCGGTCGGCTCCGCGGCACGCCGTTCTTTCACTTCGATCACCATGGGCGTCTCGCGGAATTCGTCGAGCACCTGCTCGAGCATCGGGATGCGATACCTCGTGCCGTCGATCGATGGGAACCGGGCGCCGGCGTTCACACCGTCCAGCTCCGCGAGCACGTGGCTGCTCAGGCGCCCGCGCGCATCCGTCGTCCGATCGAGATCGGGATCGTGCATGAGGACCGGGACGCCGTCACGAGTCAGACGGACATCGAACTCGATCGCGTCGGATCCGAGGTCTACCGCGCTGCGAAGCGCCTCGGTCGTGTTTTCGGGCAGTACTACCCGATTCCCACGGTGCGCGATGACGATTCGGACGTTCGGATCGAGGAGCGGATTCGTCACCTGCTCGTCGGTGGCGGTGGCGCTCCTGGCTGCTGCGCGGCGAGGGGGGAGGGGCGGTATTCGAGCATCGAGGCACCGTTCAGAGGCAGAAGCTGTTGCACACGCAGCAACGTACCCGTTTGCTGGTCCACCCAGAACAACACCGATCTTGCCGGCGCGCGCAAGACCACGATCCACGCGGGGCGCCCGTCGACGGAGTCCTCGCCGATCACCGCAAGTTCCGCGGGGGTGACGGTGCTCGACACGTGATCGACGACGAGCACACTGACCGAATCCGACCGATACGGCGTCCAGTCCATCGCCGGAAAGAGCGCTTCGAGCATGGCGATCGACACAATGAGGGAAGGACCGCCGGCCTGGATGATGGTCTGCCGGCCGGCTGGGCCCGTGGTCCCGCCGAACATGGAATCGCGACTGAAAGCGAGGGTGAGTCGAGCGGTGCCGAGTGAAGCGGACCACTGCAGGGGTCTGAAGTCGGGGCCGACGTAGAGTGATTCCGCGGCGGGCACCGCTCCCGTGCGCGTCTCCACGATCAGCCACGCGGGTTTTCCCGCGTGGGTCGCGGCGTCCAGGCGAATCGTGCGCGATCCCACGGGAACCGTCGAGTCGCCCACCCATGCAAGCATCGCGTACTCCCGCTGGAACGGCACGATGCGCATCGTATCGGCGCCGAGCAGGGGCGGCCGTGTCGTCAGCGAGTCCTGCGGCAACAGCGCGGCGACGGGCGCGCTGCAAAGCATGAAACCGAGCAGCGCGGATCGGGTGATCCGCGGCGGCGCCATCATGCGCGCGGTCCGCAGATTCGATCGAGATCCTCGAGGCCGACGAGGACGTCGCGTGGCTTCGATCCGTCCGGCGGACCGAGAACGCCCGCGGAATGCAGCTGATCGATGATGCGCGCCGCGCGGCCATACCCGACTTTCAGACGACGCTGGAGCAGCGACGTCGACCCCTGCTGGTGCTGGATGACCACTTCGGCGGCCTCGCGGAACAACTTGTCGCGATCGCTCTCGTCGGCGCCGCCCTCGCCGGCATCGGCGGCGCTGGCTTCCATTGCTTCACGCTCCCGCACCTTGGCGATGATGTCGTCCTCGGCTCCGGCAGCCTCCTCGAGCACCAGCCCCTGCGCCGCGAACGCCGCGCGTTTCGTCGCGCGTCGATCGTCGTACCACTTCATCAGGCGCTCGGTGTCGTCGCTGGAGATGAACGCGCCCTGCATGCGCGCCGGCTCGGATTTCCCCGGCGGAATGAACAGCATGTCGCCGTTGCCGAGCAGGGCCTCGGCGCCCGCGCCATCGATGATGGTGCGGCTGTCGACCTGGGACGCAACGCGGAAGGCGATCCGGCTGGGGAAGTTGGCCTTGATGAGACCCGTGATGACGTTCACGCTCGGACGCTGCGTGGCAAGGATGAGATGAATGCCGATGGCGCGCGCTTTCTGGGCGAGCATCGCGATCGGCGTTTCCACTTCGCCCTGCACGGTCATCATCAGATCAGCCATCTCATCGATTACCACCACGATGTACGGAAGGATCCCACCTTTGTACGTCAGGTCCTCGAACGCGACATCGGACTTCTTGGGCAGCTTGAGCGCCGCGCCCTCCTGCACGCGCCGATTGAAGTCCTGAATGTTGCGGCATCCGTTCGCGGCGAGAATCTCGTAGCGATCCTGCATTTCGAGCACCGCCCACTTCAGAACGGCGGCGGCGTCGCGGTTGTCGGTGACGACTTTGTGGCGCAGATGCGGGAGCGTGTTGTAGACGGAAAGCTCCACCATCTTCGGATCCACCATCAGCAGCCGCAGCGTGCGCGGCGTATGACGGTATACCAGACTCGTGACGATGGTATTCACGCACACCGATTTTCCCGAGCCGGTGGCACCGGCAATCAGCAGGTGCGGCATCTTCGCCAGGTCGGCGATGACCGGCTTGCCCTCGAGATCCTTCCCGATCGCGATCGGCAGCGCCGCGCGCGCGCTCTGGAAGTCCTTGGCCTCGATCAGTTCGCGAAAGGACACGATCTCGGCCACGGGGTTCGGCACCTCGACGCCGACCGCACCGCGGCCGGGAATCGGAGCCACGATGCGTATGCTCGGCGCCCGCATGGCCAGGGCGAGATCGTTGGAGAGGTTGGCGATCTGTCGGACTTTGACGCCGGGTGCGGGCTCGATCTCGAACTGCGTCACGACCGGACCGGTGGTCCGGCCAACGAGCTGGCCCTCGATCCGGAAGGTGCGCAGCGCGTCCATGAGCTTGAGGCCCATCGCGTCGAGCGCGGGCTTTCCAGTATCGCCGTAACGCTCGGGAACTTCCGTCAACAGGTCCGTGGGCGGTAGGTCGTCTCCGATGACCTCGGTCGCCAGGCCCACGGGGGAGAAGGTGGCGGGTTCGAGGTCGGCGTCTCCTTTTGCCTTCCTCGATTTTCCCGTCTTGCGCCGGCCGATCGCATCGCCGCCGAGGCCGGCGCCGATCTCGATGGCCGGCATTTCCTCAGCCGGCGGCTCCAGCGCGAGCGCCGCAGCAGCAGCGGCAGGAATCTCGGACGTCCGCCCGCGCTTCTTCGTCGAGCGACCATTCGACGGCAGTGGCTCCGGTGTGGGCTCGGGCGCCCGACCGACGATCGCTCGAATGGGATCCCAGCCCAGCGTCACGGCGGTCAACACCGAGGCGGCAAGCACCCATGTGAGCCACGCGCCGATGCCGCCGAGCCACTGGCGCCAGTAGTACGCGACGAAGGAGCCCCAGAGACCGGCCGCGCCGCTCGATTCCCCCGCTGGCGCGTTCATCGCCAACCCGAGGGCAACGGGAATCAGGGCGACGACGCCCGCGAAGAACATCATCCACTTGCGGTCGGTGGACGAGGCAAGACGGCCGAAGACGCGAAGCGCGTGCACCGACGGTGCGAAGGGCGCGAAGAGCGCCGCCGGCCAACCGACGACCGCGACGAGCGGATAGGCGAGGTAGTAGCCGACTGGTCCCACGTGCGTCCTGATCTCGCCGATACCAACGCCGGCGCGCAGCTGGGCAAGTCCGAGGACGGCGAGCGCGCTGGCGAGAAAGACGCCGAACAGCAGCAGCGCGATGCCGGTGATCTCCCGTCTGAGCTGAGGACTGGTCACGCGCCGCTCGCTCTCATCGCGGATCGCTCAGCGCGCGCGTTCCGTTCCGAGCCGTGTGATCTGACGGTCCTGAAAGATCGGGACGACGGGAACGGAATCGACCTTGATGCACGCGGCGAGGTCGTCGCCGAAACCTGCGTCCGCGAGCGCGGCGCCATGCGCCGAGGTGTTGACGAGCTTCTTGAGAGTCCGGCCAAATTTCCTGTCGATGAGCATGGCCGCCTGCGCGGCGTCGTTGATGTCGACGGACGCCTGGGCGCCGGTCAGATGTCGGACGAACAGACCTGCGCACGCCGCGTCTTCGAGGGCGAAGCCCCGATCCTGCCCGGCGCATACGATCGCGACGTCCGTGTCGCCCCGCAGCGCCGCTCGCAGCATGCTGAGCACCGCCGAGAAGTTGACGTACGACGCGATTATGACGTCACGGGCGCCCTGCACCGCGAGGATCGCGGCGGTCCCGTTCGTCGTGCTCATCAGGATCGCCTGCCCCTCGACCGCGTCGGGAGTGAACTCCAGCGGCGAGTTCCCGAAATCGAACCCCGGGATCGCCTGCATCTTTCGCTCGCCGGCCAGCTTTGCCGCGCCCTTGCCCAGCGATGTCGCGCGACTGACGACCTCTTCGGAACTGGCGAACGGGACCACGGCGCGCGCGCCATTGGCCAGTGCCGTGGCGATCGAGGTTGACGCACGGAGCACGTCGATGACCGCGACGGCGCGGTTGCCCACCTCCGCCGGAGTCACCTCCTGCGGCGTGTTGAACACATCCACGCGCATCAGACGGCCTCCCGCAGATCGCGGAAGAGCTCCGGCTCGCGTTCCAGGAACTTCGTGTCCACGTCGCCGCGAGCGAAGCGGTCGTTGAGCATCACGCGCGCGAGAAACGGGATCGTCGTGGTGACGCCCTCGACGATGAAGGCCTCGAGCGCCACGCGCATCCTGGACACCGCTTCGGCGCGATCGCGCCCCTGCACGATGAGCTTGGCCAGGAGAGAATCGTAATAGGGCGGCACCGTATAGCCCGCGTAGACATGAGAATCGACACGCACCCCCGGGCCACCCGGTGGATGGAACGTGCTGATCTTCCCCGGTGAGGGCTGAAAGTTCCGGCCTGGATCCTCGGCGTTCACGCGGCACTCGATGACGTGTCCGCGCAGCGGTGGCAGCCCGGTCACGGAGAGCTTTTCGCCGGCCGCGACCCGGATCTGCTCCTTCACGAGATCCACACCGGTGAGCATCTCGGTCACGGGATGTTCGACCTGGATGCGCGTGTTCATCTCCATGAAGTAGAACGATCCGTCCGCGTCCAGCAGCATCTCGATCGTCCCCGCGCCGGTGTAGTTGATCGCCCTGGCGCCCGCGACGGCGGCATCACCCATCTTCTGCCGGAGCGCGGGGGTCACGGCGGGGCTGGGCGCTTCCTCGATCAGCTTCTGGTGTCGACGCTGCACCGAGCAGTCGCGCTCCCCGAGATGGATCACAGTCCCGTGCGTGTCGCCGAGGATCTGGAACTCGATGTGCCGCGGCCGCTCGAGATACTTCTCGACGTACACGTCCCCGTTGCCGAAGGCCGACAGCGCCTCCGAGCGCGCCAGCTGGAAGGAGCGGGCGAAATCGTCGGCGTCGCGCGCGACCCGCATGCCC
>JBOHTL010000309.1:0-3408 GCA_050733735.1 Gemmatimonadaceae bacterium | reverse complement strand
CCGATCGTGAGTTCGTATGGCAGGCCTGCGCGCATCATTCGTACCGCAGCGCCTCGGCCGGATGCGTGGCCGCGCCGCGGAGCGCGGGGTAGATCGTGGCCAGCACGGTGAGCAGGAACGCGACGGTCGCAATCAGCACTACCTGGGGCAGCTGCGGGTCGGAAGGTATCTCCGTGATGTAGTACACGCTCGGATCCATCACGTGAAATCCGAACAGGTGCTCGAGCACCGGGACGATCGTTCCGACGTTGCAGGCGAGCGTGAGGCCGAGCAGCACGCCAAGCAGCGTACCGGTCGCGCCGATCACGAGTCCCTGCGTGAAGAAGATCCGGCGAATCGAGCGCGCGGGCATCCCCATGGTCTTGAGAATGCCGATCTCCCGCGTCTTGTCCGTCACCACCATGGTCAGCGTGCTCACGATGTTGAAGGCGGCGACGATGACGATGAGCAGCAGGATCACGGTCATGCCGAACTTCTCGAGCTTGAGCGCCTGAAAGAGCGACGAGTTCTGCTGCTGCCAGTCGTCCGTGCGATACGGGAAGCCGAGCGTATCGGCGATCGCGCGGGCGACCCCGGGCGCCGCCCACCGATCTTCGGTCTTCACCTCGATGCCCGTTACCGATTCGCCGAGCTGGGCGAGCTCCTGCGCGGCCGCCAGCGGCATGATGACGTACGCGTTGTCGTACTCGTACATCCCCGTCTCGAAGATGCCGGTGACCTCGTACCGGCGTATCGTCGGCGTCGGCATGCCGGTGACCGGGCTGACCCGCGCGCTCCCGAGCGACATCAGCGTCACGGAGTCCGACAGGATGATGTTCAGGCGCTGCGCCAGGCGGCTGCCGAGCACGACGCCGTTCACGTTGCCGGAGAGGTCGCGGAAGGTGAAATCGCCCGCGCTCGCCGTCTGCCGGATGGACGTGACCGACTCGAGCCCCGGCGCATCCGGGACGATGCCCATGACGTATGCGCCCTCGGCGTACGTCGATCCCTTGCTGACCCCGGCCTGGGTGTGCACGAACGGCGCGGCGGCGACGACGCCTTCCATGCCCGTGACGGTGTTCAGCACCGACTCCCACCGCGACATCGACAGCTCCTCGCCGTACGTCAGCACGCGCACGTCCGGGCTGCCGATGAGGATCTTCTCACGGAGGTCCTTCTGCAGCCCGTTCATCACGCCGATGATCACGATCAGCGCGCTGACGCCCACGATGACCCCCGCGATCGCGATGGTGCTGATCAGCGAGAGCAGCTTGGATCCCCGCCGACTGCGCAGGTAGCGCCACGCAATGTGCAGCTCGAGGCCTGTCACTCGGGCCTCAGCGTCGGGAACAGGATGACGTCCCGGATGTTGGCGGTCTGGGTGAGGAACATGAACAGGCGATCGATGCCGATTCCCACGCCACCGGTCGGAGGCATGCCGTATTCCATGGCGCGCAGATAGTCCTCGTCCACCCCCGACGCCTCCTCGTCGCCCGCCGCCCGCAGCCGCGCCTGCGCCTCCAGGCGGCGGCGCTGGTCGAGCGGATCGTTCAACTCGCTGAACGCGTTCGCGAGCTCGCGCCCGTTCGAGAAGAGCTCGAAGCGCTCCGTGAGGCGCGCGTCGCCGCGCTTCGGCTTCGCCAGGGGGGACAGTTCCACCGGATAGTCGACGACGAACGTCGGCTCCTGCAGCCGTCGCTCCACGACCGCCTGAAACAGGTCGTCGAGGACCTTCGGTCGGCTCAGCGTCTCCGGATTGGTCACCCCATGCTCCCTTGCCGCGTTCCGCAGCCACGCGTCGCTCTGCGCGGTCACATCGGCGCCGAGCGCCGCGTTGATCGAGTCCACCCACTGGACACGCTTGAACGGCGGATTCATCGATGGTACCCGGTCCCGCAAAGTGGGGTCCTCGGCGACAGCGACTGCCGCGGCGACGACGAGACGCTCGACCGAGTGCATCATGTCCTGATAGTCCGCGTACGCCTGGTAGAACTCGAGCATCGTGAATTCCGGATTGTGCGTGCGGTCGATCCCCTCGTTCCGGAAATCGTGGCCGATCTCGTAGACCCGGTCGAATCCACCGACGATCAGGCGCTTGAGGTACAGCTCGTCGGCAATTCGCAGATACAGCGGCATGTCGAGCGCATTGTGGTGCGTAACGAAGGGCCGGGCGGCGGCACCACCGTACAGCGGCTGAAGGACGGGCGTTTCGACCTCGAGAAAGCCATCCTCCTCGAGCACGCGCCGCAGCGCGCTGATCGCACGCGACCGCGCGCGAAAGAGCGCGCGCACCTCGGGATGCACGGCCAGGTCGGCGTAGCGCTGACGATAGCGCTGCTCCGGATCGGCGAACCCGGAATGCCGCACGACTTTGCCGTCGACGGTCTCTTCCTTGCCGAACGGGAGGGGCCGAAGAGACTTCGCGAGCAGCTCGTACCGATCGACACGTACCGTGACTTCCCCCGTCCGCGTCCGGAAGAGCGGACCATGCACGCCGACAATGTCGCCGACGTCGAGAAGCTCGAGCGTCGCGAAGGTCTCCGCGCCGAGCAGGTCGCGCTTGAAGTAGAGCTGAATGCGCCCGCTGTCGTCCGCGAGATGCGCGAACGCCGTTTTGCCGTGCGCGCGCCACGCCACGATCCGACCGGCTACCTGGACCATCGGCCCCTCTGCCTGATCGTCCTTCGCGCCGGCTGAAAGCGCGGCGACGGCCGACGCCGCGCTGTGGGAGCGTTCGAAGCGATACGCGAACGGGGCAATGCCCCGAGCGACGAGTTGGTCGAGTTTTTCGCGCCGCGCTTTCTGGACGAAGTTGAGCTCGTCGCGCTCGTCGCGCTCGTCGCGCTCGTCGCGCTCGTCGCGCTCGTCGCTCACGCGGCGGCCCCGCCGGCGCTGGAGCCCCCGCCAGTCTGCTGCTTGAGGAAGGCCTCGATGAATGGATCGATGTCCCCATCCATCACGCGCTGGACGTCGGGAATTTTGAGCTCGGTGCGATGGTCGTTGACCATCGTGTACGGCTGGAAGACGTAGCTGCGGATCTGACTCCCGAAGGTGACGTCGGCCTTGTTCGAGTCCATCTCCGCTTTCTTCTTCGCCTGCCGCTCCACTTCGAGCTGATACAGCTTGTTCTTCAGCATCTTGAGCGCGGTCTGGCGGTTCTTGTGTTGCGACCGTTCCTGCTGCGACGCGACGACGAGCCCGGTGGGGATGTGCGTGAGGCGCACCGCCGAGCTGGTCTTGTTCACGTGCTGACCGCCGGCGCCCGACGCGCGGAACACGTCCATCCGCAGGTCCTCATCGCGGACCTCGATGTTGATCTCCTCGTCCACCACGGGATACGCGAACACCGATGCGAAGCTCGTGTGCCGGCGCGCCTGCGAATCGAACGGCGAGATCCGCACGAGCCGATGCACGCCCGCCTCCGCCTTT
>JBOHTL010000308.1:0-7325 GCA_050733735.1 Gemmatimonadaceae bacterium | reverse complement strand
GCACGTCGCAGGTGGACGATTGGAGCGAGCGTTTCGTGGTCGAGGTCCACAACGCGTTCGTCGCCTGGGACACCCTCGATCTCCCGCTGCGCTTCCAGGTCGTCGCCGACTCCGCCAGCGCCCATGTGCACGTCACGTTCATCGACCGTTTCAGCGAGCCGATCAGCGGGCGCACCAAGTGGGCGCGCGACGAGAACTACTGGATCACCGACGCGAGCATCATGCTGGCGGTCCACCACCGCACGGGCGAGATCCTCGAGGACGATGCCATGCATGCCATGGCGCTGCACGAGATCGGCCACCTTCTCGGTCTGGATCATACGGCCGATGCCTCGAGCGTCATGGCTCCGAAGGTCCGGGTGCGAAGCCTCTCGGTCGCCGATCGCGAAACCGCACGGCTGCTGTACAAGCTGCCCGCCGGATCGATTCGCTGATCACGCGCGCGAACATCACGCGTGCGTAAGCAGGACTTCATTCCCGTCGCACTGCTCGGCGGCATTGCCGTTTTCATCGTCGTCCAGGCCGTCGCCATGCGCGGGTCCGCAGGGACCGCAGAAGTCGCGACCGTCGATCCGCCGACCTCCACGGCCACTCGTCCCGGAAGCTCGCGTGTCCGCCGGGTTGCCGATTCCGCCGACGCGGTGGACTCCACGCTCGCCGACACTGCCGCCGTGGTCGACTCGGCCGACGCACCCGGCGACGACGTCGATCTCGTTCGGCTGGAATCCGGGGAGCCGGCACCAGTCCGCGATCTCGCCACCGTCCAGATGCTCATTCGCGACGGCGCACCGGGCACGTATCTCCTCGACATGCTGGCGCAGCAGAACGACCTGCTGATGCGCTGGCCCGACCGACGGGCGCAGGCCATTCGTGTGTGGATCGAGCGGAATCCAGCCATTTCCGACTGGCGACCGGAGTTCGCCGTCGTCGCCGAGCACGCTTTCGAGGAATGGCAGCGCGCCGGCTTTCCGCTGCGTTTCCTGGTTCTTCGCGATTCGGCGAACACGGAGATCAAGATCCGATGGGTGGCCAACTTCCCCGCGGAAATCGGCCACAAGCTCGGCATGGCGCGAAAGCTCCGCGATCAGCACGGCTGGATTCACTCGGCCGAGATCACGGTCGCGACGCATGATGCGCAGGGGCGCCGGCTGCCCGCGCAGATCGTGGCGGGCACGGCACGACACGAAGTGGGGCACGCGCTGGGACTCGGTCATTCGTCGGCCCCCAGCGACGTGATGTTTCCGGAATCGCGCACGACGAGCATCAGTGCGACAGACCGCGCGACGCTGCGACTGTTGTACATCCTGCCGCCCGGATCGGTGAAATAGAGGGACGGTTCTTGCCACATTCCGGGCGCGATGAACACGCGCTTCGAGGTGGCAATCGTCGGCGGAGGCCCCGCCGGGCTTTCCGCCAGCATCTTCCTCGCGCGCTACCTGCACTCCGTGGTGCTCATCGACAGCGGAGATCCACGCAACTGGGAGACGCGCGGCATCAACGCGTATCTCGGTCTTCCCAGGGTCAAACCCGCCGACCTCAGACTGCGCGGACGCGAGGAAGCGCGCAGGTATGGTGTGCAACTGGTGGACGACTGCGTGGATCGAGCGCAGATGCGATCCGACGACGAGTTCGAGCTGACGACCCACAGCGGAGACGGGCTCACGGCGCGCAGGCTGCTCCTGGCGATCGGGCTGAAGGACGTCTGGCCTGACATTCCGGGACTGGAACGCGCGTACGGCGAGACGGCGCACGTCTGCCCGGACTGCGACGGCTACGAAGCCCGTAACAAGAAGACGGTCGTGATCGGGAAGGGACGCAAGGCCGTCGGCATGGCGCTGAACCTCACGACCTGGACGAACGAGATCGTGGTCTGCACCAACGGCGAATCACCCGAGATGGATCTCCCCGAGTACTGTAACAAGCTCGATGCCCTCAACATCCCCGTGCTTACCCAGAAGGTGAACCGCATCCGCGTGCACGAACGCCGGGTGCACTACCTCGAGATGGAAGACGGCATGGAGCTGGACGCCGAGAAGATCTTCTTCGCGATCGGGCAGTACCCCGCCGACGATCTCGGAGCGCAGCTGCGCTGCGAGCGCGACGCGGGCGGCCACATCGTCGTCGATCGCGTCTACCACACGTCCGTGCGCAACGTGTACGCGGCCGGCGACATCGTGCCGGGGTCGCAACTCGCGATCGCCGCCGCTTCCGACGGGGCGATCGCGGCCCTCGCCATTCACAAGTCGCTGGTGCCCGAGTCCCGGAAGCTTACCAGCGAAGTGTGATCTGACGCTGCTTCTTCTCGCGCACGATCACCAGTCTGCGTTCACGGTCGTCGCCGCTGGTCAACGCGCGCTGCAGGTCCGTGACCGAGCGCACCTTCGTGTTCCCCACATGGGTGACGACATCCCCCTCACGCAGCCCCGAATCGTACGTGGCCGTTCCAGGCACGGTGCGAATCACCAGAACGCCCTCGGGAACGTCGAGCGCCCGCGCCAGACCATCGCTCACGGTCTCGAGCCGGGCACCCGCGAGCGCGTCTCCAGACCAGTAGAACGTCGTGGGTGGGCGCGTACCCCGCAGGGTGCCGCTGTTCACCTGCACTTGGCCCGGCGTGCCCGGCGTGCCCGCGGGGACCGGCACACCCGGCGCCACCGCCACCGCCGGCGGCGTTCTCTCGATGCGCCGCACGTAGTAGTCGGGCGCTTCGGCGACGGTGACGATCAGGTCTTTCGCCGAGCCGTCCCGCCGGACGCGCATCGTGATGCGCTTGCTCGGAATCAGGATCTTTCCGAACGCGATCTCGTTCTGCTTCACGTCGTCCCCGTTCAGGGCGACGAGCGTGTCACCGGCGACAACGCCGGCGCGCTCCGCGGGTGAGCTGTTTTCCACGAGCGCGATCTTGGGATATTCGTAGAAACGGATGATGTTGTCGTCCCTGGATCCTGGCGGTCGAGCCCACAACCCGTCGAAGGTCACGCCGATGTATCCGCGCACGCCGCGGGCTCTCGCCGATTCCACGGCGACGGCAACCGCGCGGTGCGTCTCGCTCACGTGCGCGGCGGCTTCCGACTCCAGGGCCATCAGCGTTTTCGCGAACTCGGTGGCCGCGCGCGCGCGCTCCGTCTCGGTCAGCCGACGATGTTCGATCTCCCACCGGAGAGAATCGAGTCGCACGAGCAGCGCCTCCCGCACGCGCCGCATCTTCTCCTGCTCCGTACAGTCGCTGCACTGCCGGGGCGCGCGGCTTCGCGTCTGTGCCTGGTGAATGGTCGGCGCCGCCTGCGCCGCGCCAGAACACAGCGTGAGCAGCGCGAACGCCGCGAGAGACCGGCGCACCTTCGGGCTCCAGCTATCGATCAGAACCATCGAACCGCCTCGAGACATCGGTATTCTCAGAAACTGTTGAGCCGCACGTTCTGCGGCAGCACGGTGTTGAGCTCGCGCAGCGTGGCTTCGCGCTGATAGTACGAGTTCAACAGGAAGTCGTTCAAGACGGGATCGAAGGGCGCGTCGTTCAGCGCCTCACGCGTGATGCGTGTGACATGATCCAGCGCCGAGAGACGAGTGCGCATCACCGCGGGCGTCCCCTCGATTCGCGCGGAGTCATGCTGGGCCAGGTAGCTCGTCGCGCGCTGGTACCCGTCGCGGTACAGGGTGCGCGCGCGCTCGGCGTCCTGCACCGACGCAAAGTCGGTCGGTACCGAATCGAAGGTCGTCGTCACCGCGGCGGTCGTTTCCCCCGGAATCACCGGCGCTCCGGCGCTCAAGCGCCCGAGCGCGGTGCCGCCGGCGATCATCAGAAGGGCGGCCGCAATCTGCAGGACGCGCTGCGTGCTGAAGCGGGAGCCGTCGCGCCGAGCGGCGGCGGGCACGCGAATCAACCCATCGGATCGCAGCACGGGCGCCAGCGACTCCCAGCGCGTCAGGGGGAGGCGCATGGCTTCTCGTTCGACGCTCGCGAGCGCCAGGAGTGAGCGGTGCGCCGCAACCTCGCGCGCGCACTCCGCGCAGAGGGTCAGGTGCCCCACTTCGTCGGTAGTCGGCTGCTCGTCGGCGAGCGCCGCCAGCCGGTCAATAGACAGGTGCGACATTTTGCATGTCCTTCCGCATCGGTGTATCAACGAGATGCGCGAGCAGTGTGCGGAGCTTTGCGCGCGCCTTGAACAGTTGTGATTTCGATCCGCCCGCGGTGATGCCGAGTCGTTCGGCGATCTCCACGTGCGTAGACCCCTCGACGTCGTGCAGCAGAAACACCGTGCGCGCGCCCGGAGACAGCCGCTCGGCCGCGCTCGTGATGCTTTCGAGCATGAACGACCTCTCCAGATCCGGCTCGACCATGGCGGAATCTTCCTCCACGTCCGTCTCGATCTTCGCCAGCCGGCGCGTCTTCCGCAGCGCGTTCAGTGTGCGGTTCACCGCGATGCGGTGCGCCCACGTGCCGAACTGCGAGTCGCCGCGGTACTGCGGCAGCGCGCGAAAGATCTGAATCCAGACCTCCTGCGCGATGTCCGCCGCCAGATCGAGATCGTTCCCGACCAGCCGGCGCACGACGGCGTCGATGTGCGGCGCATGTCGCGTCCACAGGGATCGCATTGCCGCCTCATCGCCCTGGATGGCGCGCTGGATTATGGCCCGTTCGTTCTCCATGACGTCGAGCATTTGGTCACTGGAAGCGGACATAATGGTTTACGGGAGCTGTGCCTGGCTACAAATGTTTTGTGCCACGGAATGAAGGCCCTCCAGACGCGGATAAATCACCATACGGCAATGATTTGGTGTGGGTTACGGACTCGTAACTTGCTCGTCGTCCACCGTATGGGCATCTTGCAACTCCCCCCGGAAGTCCCTCCAGGAACATCTGGATTCGTCCCGGCGTAAGTCCCATAAGCGGCATGAGCCTGGCTCATGTCTTCACTGCACACAATCCTGAGCTGCACATAGATGCTGTCCACCTTTCTGGCCACGCTGGTCTTCGCTGCAGGAGCCGCCGAAGTCGGTCCGTCCGGACCTTCGGGGCCCTTTGTGGTGCCTGCGGCGGTCAAGGATGGCTTGCCGTCGAAGGCGCCTTCCGAGGTCGGCATGTCGGCGACCCGCCTGCAGCGCATCGACCGGGTGCTCAATGCGGCCATCAAGGCTGGCGGCTTCCCGGGCGGCTCGGTGGTCATTGGCCGCAAGGGAGCGACGGTCTTCGAGAAGGGATACGGAACGCTCAGCTGGAACAACAAGACGCCAGTCGTCGCGTCGCGCACGATCTACGATCTCGCGTCGCTGACCAAGGTCGTCGCCACGACCACCGCGATCATGATCCTCTACGACCAGGGGAAGATCCGGCTCGACGATCCCGTCCGGAAATACCTGCCGGCATTCGGCGGCGGCGCCAAGGACGACGTCACGATCCACAACCTGCTGGAGCACCGCTCCGGTCTCCCGGCAGGACGCGATCTGTGGCGCATTGCGCTGACGCCCGAGGAAGCGCGTCACGCCGCGATCACAACGCCGCTCGAGTGTCAGCCCGGCCGCTGCTACATCTACTCCGACCTCGGTCCTGATCTCCTCGGCTTCATCGTCGAAGAGGTCACGGGCATGGCGCTCCATGCCTTCGTGCAGCAGCGCGTCTTCGAGCCGCTCGCCATGCGGGACACGTACTACCGTCCGCACTGGACGCTGCGCGACCGCATCGCGCCCACGGAGCTGACGCCTCCGCGCGGCTATCCGCTGCGCGGCGAAGTGCACGACGAGAACGCCTTCGCGCTCGGCGGCGTGGCGGGCCATGCGGGACTGTTCAGCACCGCGACCGACCTGGCGGTCTTCGCGCAGATGATGCTCAATGGCGGCGAGATCAACGGAGTGCGCATCGTCTCCGACAGCGCCGTGGCGCTGTTCACCGCGCGCACGGCCTCGCGCGGCACTCGCGCGCTCGGCTGGGACACCTGCGGGCACGACGGCAGCTGCGGCAAATACCTGAGCACGCGCGCTTTCGGACACACGGGATATACCGGCACCTCGATGTGGATCGATCCCGATCGCGATCTGTTCGTGATCGTGCTGACGAATCGCGTGCACGCCGCCCGCGCGCGCCGCCCGGCGAAAGTCATCGCCGACATTCGCGCCGACGTCTCCGACGTGGCCGCCCTCTCGGTGCGGAACAGCCGCGGCGACCTCATGGTGATGCCCGCGTCCTTCCGCGCCGACAGGAAGTCGGGCTGGAATCGCGTGGTCCGCTCGCGTTCCTCACGCTCGCGCCGCGCGTCGTCGCGCAAGCCGACGACCAAGAAGCCGATCGCGAAGAAAACCGCGACTCGCAGCGAGTAGCGTAGACGAACAGTCGAAGAGGCGAACCCGGCTCCTCGCCGTCTCGCCTCCTCGCCTTGAACCAGCGCGGCGTTCCGGCGATAGTCCAACTGTGACTGATCAGCCGCATACTCCTGCGCAACCGAACCCAGCGGACGACATCACCGAGGACTCGGTGCGTCTCGCGCTGCGCAGGGTCAAGGATCCCGATCTCAATCTCAACATCGTTGACCTGGGACTCGTCTACAACATCACCGTGGATGAGGGAAACAGGGTCATTGTCGACATGTCGCTCACCTCGCCGGGCTGCCACGCCGGTCCGCAGATCATGCAGGACGCCGAGCGGACCGTTCAGGCGATGCCGGGCGTCGGGAAGGTCGTGATCAACCTGGTGTGGGAACCCTTCTGGACGCCGGAACGGATCGAGCCGAAGGTCCGGGCGTACCTGGGAATCTGAAGAACGTTCGAACGTTTCGTTGAAACGCTCATTTCACCGCGCGCAGAGCCGTCAGAAATCCCTCGCCGAGCAACTCCCGCTGCCAGTTCCGCAGCTCCTCCACCTGGGCGAGCTCCTCGCGCGATTTCGGATTCTTCCGCGCCACGGCTTCCAGGCGCTCCCGTGACCCCAGCACTCCCGGATCGAGATCGAGACGCTGCGCGGCTCCGTCGCGTGCCGTCTTCAGCGCGTTGACGCGCGAATCGAAGCGTGGGTCGCGATCCCAGCGCGGCGACCTGGGAAATTTCGGCAGGTCTGCTTCAGGGACCGCGAGTCCCCGCTTCACTGCGTCGAGAATCTCGTGGCTGCGGTTTTCCAGCACCCCGCGCGAGATGCCCCGGATCTTCGACAACTCCTCGCGGCTCGTGGGTTGCGCGCGCGCGATATCGAGCAGTGGCTCGTTGCCCATCACTCGGAAGGTCGCTCGATCCATCTCGCGCGCCACGTCGTCGCGCCAGGGCACGAGCTCGCGCAGGACGGCCAGCTCGCGTCGACTGAGATCGCGCGCGCCTTTCACCCTGAAGAAGGCAAGGCC
>JBOHTL010000307.1:0-7542 GCA_050733735.1 Gemmatimonadaceae bacterium | reverse complement strand
ACGCCGATGAATGCGACGCTGAGGCGGGCGGGATTGCCGGAGATCGTGCCGCAGGCGATCGATGTGCCGGCGCCGGAAAGGCCGGCCGTCGTACCGTAACGGCGGGAACAGGGAAGCGGGAACGGGGAACCGGGAAAGTGCAGCGGCGGGACCCGGGACAAGGGTCAGGGACCAGGGAATCGGGAACGATCTGATTTGTTCCCGGTCACCGGTTCCCTGGCACTGGTCCCCAGTCCCGCCGTTGAACTTTCCCTGCTCCCCGTTCCCAGTTCCCTAATCTCGCCGTCGCAGTTGGACGTGCAGATGATCCGCCGTCCCGACATGACGCAGCGTCGAGAAGCCCATGCTCCAGAAATACATCTGCACCGCGCGATTCTCGATCTCGCTTCGCCCGATCGTCCTGAGATCGACCGCGTGCACCCAGCCGTCGGGCTGCTGGTAATGACGCGTGCGGTCGTTCACCGGCAGCCCCATGCGGTCATAGTCCTGTGGCTGCCGCGCCATGTCCGTGACGACGAGATCCGGGTTGACCAGGATGATCGTCGAGAGCGCCGCTCGCAGCACCGGGTGCAGCGATGTGTAGTGTGCGCGCACGTCGTCCGATTTCGCGTTCGTGCCGGCGAGGTACAACAGGGAATAGCCTGACCATGCGGCCACCAGTGGTACCGCGATCCACTTTGCGACCGAGCGCACACGCGCACTCCCTGCCATCCTGCGGCTGAGCCAGATCGCATACCCTGCGACGACGCCGATGGTGAGCAGCACGCTGGTCAGAATCGCGACCCACGACGGAGCGCCGCGGCCGTACAGCTCCACGCCGGTGCGCACGTACAGCACGAAAGGCAGCGCCACGATCGCGACGCCCTTGAGCGCGGCCAGCGTGAACTGCGCGGCCTGCTGGCGCGCCGACAGTTTCACCGCCACGCGCCGAGCGCCGCTTGGCGCCACGACACGGCGCCGGCGTGGCAGCGTGGTGCGCTTCAGCTGACGCTTCAGCTTGCGCAGCTTCGCGGCGATCGCGGACTGGTTCATGCGGGAACTACGAGGGACAATCGGGCAGGCGTTTCAACTGCGGGAACAGGGAAGAGGGAACGGGGAACGGGGAAAGTTCAACGGCGGGACCAGGTACAAGGGTCAGGGAGGAGGGAACCGGGAACAATCTGATTTGTTCCCGGTCAACCTCTTCCCCGGCATTGGTTCCCGATCCCGCCGTTGCACTTTCCCCGTTCCCCGTTCCTCGTTCCCGGTTCCCTATTCCGGGACCGCCATCCCCATGGCGTGATATCCCTTGTCGACATACACCGTCGACCCCGTGATACCCGACGCCAGCGGGGACGACAGGAACGCCGCCGTCGCTCCCACTTCCTCGGCTTTCAGCTCCTCCATCAGGGGCGCGTTCTTCGACACATAGCCGATCATCTTCTCGATGATCCCGATGGCGCTCGCCGCGCGCGATGCCAATGGTCCCGCGCTGATCGTGTTCACGCGCACATTGAACTTGCGCCCTGCCTCGAACGCCAGCGTTCGCGTATCGCTCTCCAGCGCCGCCTTGGCGGACGACATCCCGCCGCCGTAACCTGGGATCACGCGTTCGCTCGCCATGTACGTCAGTGACACGATCGAACCGCCCGGTCGCATGAGCGGGCCGAGACGCGCGATCATCGACACCAGCGAGTATGCGCTGACGCTCACCGCCTCCAGATAGCCACGCCGACTCGTCTCGAGCAGCGGCTTCTTCACCTCCGGGCCGTTGGCGAGCGAGTGCACCAGAATGTCGAGCGAGCCTTCGCCGAAGTCCGAACGGAGGCGCTGCGTGATTCCTTCCACGGTCACGTCGCCGGCGTCCTTGTAGCGCTTGTTCGCGCGCAGTTCCTCGGGCATGTCGGCCATCGTGTCATACGCGGCGTCGAGAGGATAGATCTTCTCGAAGTCGAGCAGCTTACCACTCGACAACCTGCGCGATTCGTCGATCTTTCCGCGCTCGAGGAGGTTGAGGAAGATGTTGAGCGCCGGCGGCCAGGTACCGACGCATACGCTTGCGCCCGCCTCGCCGAGGGCCTTGGCGATGGCGAATCCGAATCCCGCATCATCGGCGACGCCAGCGACGAGGGCACGTTTGCCTGTCAGGTCGATGGAGAGCATGCGGGGAAACATAGACGACGCGAAAAAGTTGGCCTCCGCGTCACGGTGGGAAAGGGGAAAGGGGAAATGAGGGGGACCTGGGAAATGGGATCCGGGACGTGGTACGCTTCGCGGCAAGCGGCCATGCCGTTTCCCACATCCCACCTGCCCTTTTCCCACTCGTTTTCCATTTCCCCATTTACCCGTGTTTACTGTGCGCCGCGCCGCGGCGCTGCCTGGCCCGCTTAGTGAAATGCAACGTGACGTGTCAGCAGCGGTAAGAACTGTCCAGTCCGCCCTTCCGGTCCGCGGTCCGTCCTTCGCGCGCGGCCTGTGGCGCATTGCGTCCGCTGACGTCTCGAGCGGCAACCGCGTGCGTCTCCTCCATGATGGTCCGGAGACGTTCGACGACATGCTGGAGCTCATTCACGCCGCCAAGGAGTCGGTGGCGCTGGAGAGCTACATCTTCCGGTCGGACGATGTGGGCCAGCGTTTCGGCGACGCGCTCACGGCGGCGGTGAAGCGGGGCGTCAATGCGCGTCTCATCACCGACTGGGTCGGCGGTCGCGGCACTGCCCGCAAGTTCCTCAACGGCCTGCGGAAGGGCGGTGTCGACGTCCGCGTCTTCAACTCTCCGGGACTTCGGCCGTGGCTCGGCTTCCTGCCGCGCGACCACCGCAAGCTCCTGGTGGTGGACGAAAAGGTCGGTGTCACAGGCGGCGTTGGCATCGGCTGCGAATGGCTGCAGGGCGTCGCGAAGCAGAAGCGGTCGCGCTGGCGCGATTCCGCAATCCGCATCGAAGGGCCCGCCGCGGGCGACATGGCGCAGGCGTTCGAGAACATGTGGACGCGCACACTGCGGCGCGAGCGACGCGGCGCTCACCGGATGCTCAAGAAGAAGCCGCACGGCGCGCACCTCGATCCCGATCTGCACGCACCGTCGCTCGTCGGCATCATCGAGGGGGAGCCCTGGCGCCTGCGCGTAGCTCGGGCGCTCCAGATGCAGGCCATCGCCGCGGAGCGCTCCATCTGGATCGCCAGCGCCTACTTCACGCCCTCTCCCGCGGAGGTCGAGGCCCTCACCGGAGCCGCGCGCGACGGCGTCGACGTCCGCGTTCTGGTGCCGAGCCGCAACGATCATCCGTGGGTGACCATGCTCACCCGCCGCTACTATCGCCGGCTGCTCACCAACGGCGTGCGTGTCTGGGAATGGAAGGGCGAGATGATGCACGCCAAGACCAGCGTCGTGGATGGACGCTGGGTGCGCGTCGGGTCCACCGACTTCAACATGCTCGGTGTCGCCATCAACTACGAGCTCGATGCGCTCGTCGAGGATCGCGAGATCGGCCGTGAAGCCGAAGAGCGATTTCTCAAGGATCTCGAACATTCGCAGGAAGTCACGCTGCGCGGGGCAGCGCGGGGAGCGTGAAGGCCGGCATCGTCATCCTCTCCGAGCTTCAGGGCGAACTGCGCGACCGCATTCTCGAGATTCAGCGCCGCTATGATCCCCGCCTGGCCGCGGGAGTCCCCCCACACCTCACGTTGACCGGGTCGTCCGGGATGGGACCGATCCCGACGAGCACCACGGCCGAAGAGCTGCGCCGTGCGCTCGAACCGGTCGCTCGCGATACCGCGCCGATGACCCTCCGCTTTCTTCCGCCGCACAGATTCATGCAGACGAACGTCTTCGTCCTTCCCCTCGATCCCAACGGCCCGATCCGCGAGCTGCACGACCGCGTCAAACGCTCGGGGCTCATGTACGAGCAGCCGAGATTTACGTTCACCCCGCACGTGACGCTGAGCTTCTTTCGCGAGCTGCCGAAAGCGCAGGTAAAGGAGCTCCTCTCGCTTCGCGTCGACGCGCCAGTGCTGGTCGATCGGATCTCGGCGCACAAGACCGTGGGAATCGTGAACTCGCAGAAACTGCTCGAGCTGCTTCTGCAGGGATGAGGGGACATCTGCGGCTGGCCGCGCTGGCGCTGCAGGTCGTCGCGCCGATCGTGCCGCTTCAGGCACAGGTCACCACAGCCGCGCGCAGCGATTCCCTGATTCCGGACTCGCGGCTGTTCGTGAAGTCCGACCTGTACGTGCTCGCGGGGTTCACCGCGGCGACCGTGGCCATGTTCCCGCTGGATCGGAGTCTTGCGTCCACCATTCGTCGCGAGAGCCTGATCGACAGCCGCGCGCTGCAGAACGTCGAGGATGTGCTCAACGTCATTGGCGGACCCGCGCCGGTAGTCATCGGCGGTGCGATGTACGTCGTCGGTCGCGTCGCGGATCGTCCACGTCTGGCGCACGTCGCCCTGCACGCCACGGAAGCGATGATCGTCGGACTGGCGATGGCGGGCACGCTGAAGGTGCTCGTCGGGCGCGAGCGCCCGTATGCGTCGGCGGATACCACGCCGCACGATTTCGGCCTCGGGCGCGGCTTCAAGGGCGAACGTTACCAGGCATTTCCATCGGGTCACGCCACGGTCTCGTTCGCGGTCGCCGCGGCAGTGCTGAGCGAAAGCGAGGCGATGTCGCGCGGAGCGCGCTGGATGGTGGGATCCCTGCTGTTCGCTAGCGCGACGGTCGTTGGCTTGTCCCGCATGTACGCGGACCGGCACTGGGCAAGCGACGTCGTGATGGGAGCGGCGATCGGAACGTTCGCGGGACTCAAGACGGTGCGCTTCAACCACACGCGCACCGGCAATCGCGTCGACCGCTGGCTCCTCGGCGGCCGCGCTACCTCGCTGCGGGTTCTCCCCGCAGCACCTGGCGATTGGCGCCTCGCAGTTTACGTATCCTGGTGAACGCGAGGGTCAGCCACTCGTAGAGCGCGCAGCATCCCGTGGCGAAGGTCGCGCCGATGAGGATTCCTCCGATCACGTCGCTGGCCCAGTGCATGTCGAGGTACATGCGGCTCACGGCGACGACCAGCGTCAGTACCGCGCCTGCCGTGATGTACGCGATCGGCGCGATGCGCTCCCGGAGCGCCAGGTAGCCGAGCACCGCCGCGAACGTCGCGGTCGCGGTCGTGTGTCCGCTCGGGAATGCGAACGACTTTGAGTGCTGCAGGCCGATTGGCGGACGGAGGACTTCGAATCCCTGCTTCAGGAGCGACACCAGCTCCGCGGACGCCAGTCCAACGAAGAGCATCAGCACGACCCAGGACAGGTGACCGCGAAAAAGCGGCCAGCCCGCGATCAGCGCAAGCGGGATGAGGACAATACGATCGCCGAAATGCGTGAGGATGGTGAAGATGCGATGGCCGGACTCGGTGTGGTGCGATCGCATCCACTCGCGCACGGCAAAGTCCATCGTCTTGTGATCACCCTCGAGAACGTCCGAACCGACCTCCGCAAAAGCGACCGCGAAGGCCAGGCATGCGACCGACGCGAGGAGCAGGAGCCAATGGTCACGCAGGACGTGCAGGGCTTTTCGCCACATGGGCGCCGGGCTGCGCAAGAACAAGGCGAGGAGGCGACGAGCCGAACAGGCGTTCGGCTTCGCGCCGCGTCGTCTTTCGCCTACTCCGACTGGCCGAGTGCTTTCTTCAGGGCGGGCTCGAGCTCCTGCTTTCCGCCGAGTCCCGTGTAGACGACCTTGCCAGCGGCATCCAGGACGACGACATACGAGGTCGCGGGCGCATCGTACGCGCCGCTCGCGTTCCCCTTGCGATCGAACAGCTGCGTCCACGGAAGCTCGTTCTTCTCGACGTATGCCTTCACGCGAGTCGGCGACTGATTGACGGATACAGCGACGCCGAGGAATACGACGCGGTCGCCGTACTTCGCGTGCAGTGCCTTCAGCGACGGCTCGAGCTCGTGGCAGCTGCCGCACCAGGTGGCCCAGAATTCCATCAGGACCGGCGTCTTGCCCACGTACTGGGAAAGATCCGCGGGTTTCCCGTCGAGCGTTTCGAGCGCGGCGGCAGGCGCCGCTGTGCCGATCTCGAGTCCGATATCCTGCGCCTGCGCGGCGGACGCGAAGAAGAGTGCGGCCGAGCATACGGCCAGAGGTGCTTTGAAGGATTTCAGGTTCATATCAGCAGCTGTCCCATCTTGATCAGATAATACTCCGCCACGCCCAGCATCACGAAACCGAAGGCTCGCTTGATCCACGACATCCAGCGTCCCGAGCGCGGCAGCCGGGCGAGCGCGCCCGACGAGATCCCCACAAGCACCAGCAAAGCGCACATGCCCACCGAGAACGTGAACAGGTAGACGAACCCGAGCAGCGCGCTCTGCGTCGTCGTCACCCAGGTCAGCACCGCGGCCATGATCGGAGCGCCGCACGGCGCGGCAACGAGACCCGACACCGCGCCCATCACGAACGCGCCGGAAAAGCGACCCGCCGTCCCCGCTCGCGACGCGCGCTCCACCCACGATGTCGGCACGGGCACCGGAACGATCTCGAACATCATGAGCGCGCTCAGCACCAGCAGGTTCGCCATCGCGAAGTACAGCCACGGGTTTGTACTCACCGCGCCGAAGAGCGTTCCCGTCATTCCCGCGACGACGCCAAGAAGGGAATACAGCGCGGCAAGTCCCATCACATATGTGATGGTGAGCAGCACCGGCCGCCACCTGGAGCGCGAGGCCGCGTCCTTGACGGCGCCTGCTTCCTGCCCTCCAACGATGGCAGCCGTTATCGGAATCATGGGGTATATGCACGGGTTGAGACTCGTGAGCACCCCACCGACGAACAGCGTCGGGATTGCGAGCAGTGGCTGGCTGAAATCCGGATTCAAGTGAGCAGGCGAAAGACGGGAAGGAGACCGACAATGAATTATCGCATATTGGCTACGATCGCGCTGACTGTGCCGACGGTCCTCACCGCACAACACACTGGCCACGCCGGTCATCAGACCGACAGCTCCACGATGGTCGGTGCCGCGGACGAAGTGATGAGCGGGCCGATGTCGGAGCATGCGCGCAAGCACATGCGCTTCTCGCCGGTACGCACCGCCACGGCGGACGACACGGCGCGGGCGCTGGATCTCGCGGGTCAGCTGCGCGCATCGCTCGCGAAATACGCGGATACGGCCGCCGCGGTCGCCGACGGCTACAGGATGTTCATGCCGAACGTCAAGACGCAGCGCACGTACCACTTCACCAACTACCGCCACGCGTTCATGGAAGCGTTCCGGTTCGATGCCGACAAGCCGACGTCGCTTCTCTACGAGCGCACGGCGGACGGCTCGCTCAGGCTCGTCGGCGCGATGTACACGGCACCGAAGCGGATGAATGTCGGCAAGCTCGACGAGCGCATCCCGCTCTCGATCGCCCGCTGGCATCAGCATGTGAACTGGTGCATCCCGAAACGCGGCGAAGGGAAGCGCTGGCTCGAGCGCTTCGAAGGGCTGCCGCTGTTCGGTCCGGAGTCTCCGGTGGACACGCGCGAGGAATGCGATCGCGTCGGCGGCCGGTTCATTCC
>JBOHTL010000306.1:0-2953 GCA_050733735.1 Gemmatimonadaceae bacterium | reverse complement strand
GTGATCTCGATCGAGTCCATCACGGCGAGGGGCCTGCCATTCTCGACGTCGCTGAGGACGATCACGCCCTGAACGCTCGGAAGGCCGAACCTGTCGCGATTGTGTGGAAAGTTACCGTTGGTCTTGGCGGCAAAGTACGCGGGGTTGCCGGGCAGGGAAGCGACCTTGACGTGAAAGCCGCCATCGTCGACCTGGTGGGCCAGCGCACCTGGCGCACGGACACGGCCCGCGCCCAGCTCGCGAAAGGCGTGTTCCACCGCCGCGATGCAATCGCCGAGGTCGAGAAGAGTGGCGACGTCCGTGCGAGTGAGAACACGTGTGCCCGTTGTCATTTTGGCGGAGCCTTCATGCTGTGCCGTGCGAATGCGTCGCAACCTTCTCATCGAACGCCATCGTCAGGCGGCGGCCAATGCCGCGCTCTCCGCGCGAGTACGATGGATGAGACCGAGACACACGCCGAAGAGGGTGAATTGCACGGCGGCGGCGCCGGCTTCGACGGCGATCCAGCTGGGGACGGAGGGGATGGCGTACTTGCCGGCCTCGGCGAACACGATGTACGACGCGAGGAAGCCGCCGATCAGCCATGAGAAGCCGATCGACTTCCGCAGCGAGCTCGCGCCGTTGGCGTAGACGGGGTACAACCAGGCGAAGATGAAGGCCTGGATCAGCATCGACGCGATCCCGAGCGCGAGAATCGGCTCGGCGCGCATGATCGGGATGGCCGCGAAGTGATCCGCGTTGACGGCAAAGTGCGAGGCCCCCTGAACGGCGAAGGTGGTGATCACATAGGCGACGACGGTGAGCGCGATCTGCGCCGGACGGCGTGACATGGTGGCCTCCGCAAAGGGGACTTGTGGTGCTGGCGCCAACATACGATGCTTACTTGCATGATGCAAGTAGACCCGACGTGAAGCGCACCGGGCGACGGTCGGACTGTCCGATCAACTTCGCTGTCCAGACATTCGGCGATTCGTGGAGCCTCATCATCCTGCGCGACCTGATGTTCACGGATCGACGCTCTTATGGCGAGTTCCTGGCGGCCGAGGAGGGGATCGCCACGAACATCCTGGCGGCGCGGCTCGAGCATCTGCAGACGGTCGGGCTCATCACTCGGCGCGACGGGGGCACGCGGTACGGCCTGACACAGAAGGGACTCGATCTCCTGCCCGCGATGCTGGATCTGATCGCGTGGAGCGGCAAGTACGACGGGCACACCGCGGCGCCGAAGCCGTTCCTGCGGCGCATCGCGCGCGACCGCGCGGGACTCGTCGCGGAGCTCACCACGCGTCTCCGATCGGAATACGATCTCCAGCAGACCCGCAACCGATTCGTGGAAACCGAAGAAGAGTGACCGCGGTCGAAACGAGCGCAATCGCCGCTTCAAGATATTTTCCTGCAGCAACGATCTGTAAAGCCAGGCGCGCGGGAGTCTTCTCGCGGGGGGGGGGGAGGCAGGGTGAAATACGCGCTCATTTCCGATGTCCATGCGAACCTGCCGGCGCTGGAAGCCGTGCTCGCGGACATCCGAGGCCGCGCTGTCGACGCCACGTACCACCTGGGCGACCTCGTGGGCTACGCGCCCTGGCCCAATGAGGTGGTGTCGCTCCTGGCGCGGCGTGGGATCACCGGCGTCTCGGGGAACTACGACTCGACGGTCGCGACGGATTACAAGCACTGCGGCTGCAAGTACGAGGACCCGCGCCAGGAAGAGCTGTCGCACGTGAGCTATGCATGGACGCGGAAGCACGTATCGCCGGAGACGAAGCGCATGCTCGGCGAGCTTCCATTCAGGCTGGATGTGAGACTGAGCGGAGGCCATCTGGCGGGGCCGACGCTGATCCTGGTCCACGGGACGCCGACGCTGAACACCGTGTACTGGACCGAGGAACGTCCGGACTCATTTTGCGTAAAGATGGCCGAGCATGCGGGCGCCCGGCCGGGCGACGTGATCGCGTTCGGTCATACGCATCTGCCCTGGCATCGGGAGGTGGACGGCATCCACTTCGTGAACACCGGCAGCGTCGGGCGCCCCAAGGACGGTGACTGGCGCGCCGGTTACGTGCTCGTCGATGCCGAGGGCAGCACGATTGCCGTCGAGTTCATTCGTGTCGGCTACGATGTGGAAGCCGCGGCGGCGGCGATTGAAGCCAGCGATCTGCCGAAGGATTTCGCAGCGCATCTTCGCGCCGGAGGTCAGTCCGCGCTTCGGCCCTCGGCTCCCGCAAAGTAGAGGCGCCGTCGCGCGCGGCTAGTCCCCGCCGGGATCGCTGACGGCGAGCCCGCGGCCGGACGCCAGAGCGTTCTCGACGAGCATCAGCCCTGCCTCGCCGCTACGACGCACCATCTTCAGGAGCATGTCCATGCTCGAGACCTCTTCGAGCTGCTCCCGCATGAACCACTCGAGGAAATCGTGCGAGAGGTAGTCCTTCTCGCTCGTGGCGCGATCCATCAACGCGATGATCTGCTTCGTCACCGTGTTCTCCCACTCGAGCGCGAGCGACACGGCCTCTTCGGCAGAACCGAACGAGTGGCGCGGAGCGGGGATGGCGGGAATCTCCACGCTGCCGCCGGCATCGAGCAGGTACTTCCCGAACTTCATCGCGTGCTCGCGCTCTTCGTCCGCCTGCTTGAAGAAGTAGTCGCGCAGGATCGGGAGGCCGGCGTCGTCGAAATACGCCGCGATGTTCACGTACTGGAGCGAGGCGCCGAACTCGTGGCCGATCTGCTCGTTGATCTGCTTGTTCATCGCTTTGCTGATCAGCATTCGATGTCGTCCTCGTGATGGGTCGTTATCCGCTTGCCCTGAAACTTATGATTGACACGACCGGGCGCGAATGTCGTATGATACGGATGTGAACGCATCGCCTCCAACCGGACTTCCCGCCGCGCCGGCGCGACAGGCGCACGTAATCCCTACTGCGTACGTCCCCGAACGAGCGGGGCTCGTGAGCTT
>JBOHTL010000305.1:0-4056 GCA_050733735.1 Gemmatimonadaceae bacterium | reverse complement strand
TCGCGCGGCTGCGTCGCGGCCCGTTCGCGTTCCTGCTGGAATCGTCGCCGGCGGGGAGCGAAACGTGGTCGAGGTTCACCTACTTCGGCACCGAACCGCGCGCCGCCTGGCGCCTGAAAGACGGCGTCGTGCACGAATGGAACCCTGACGGCGAGGGATGGCGCGGCGAGCGCCGGCCCTCCGACCCGCTGGCGGATCTCGAAGCGCTGCTGGTGCGCGATCGCGCGGCGGTCGATCCCGAGCTGGCGCGGCGTTGCGGCGGCTTCTGGGGAGGGGCGGTCGGCTACTTCGGCTATGACGTGGTGCGTCACATCGAGCGGCTTCCCGATCCGCCAAAGGACGTGATCGGTGCCCCGGATGCGCTGTACGTACTGACGCGCGTGCTCGTCGTCGTCGACAACCTCCGCTCGCGCGCAATCCTGGTCGCGTCGGTTCCCGTTCCCGACGGCGCCTCGGAGACGGAGCGCCGGCGTCTGATGCAGGAAGCGGAAGCCGACCTCGACGACGCCGTGAGGCGCGTGCAGGGAGCGCCGGCACTCGCGCCGCTCGTCACCGACGAGCACGCGCCTCCGGCGCGGGGACAGTCGATGACGCCCCGAGAGGTATTCGAGGCCGGCGTGCAGCGCATCAAGGACTACATCGTTGCCGGCGACGCCTTTCAGGTGCTGCTCGCGCGCCGCATCGCAGTGCCGCACGACTTCGATTCCACCGATCTCTATCGCGGGCTGCGAACGCTGAATCCGTCGCCGTACATGTACCATCTGCAGCTGGACGGCGTGGAGCTCGTGGGGAGCTCTCCGGAGCTGCTGCTGCGCGTCCAGGACGGGCAGATCATCGTTCGCCCCATCGCGGGCACGCGGCGTCGCTCCGGAGCTCCGGTGGAGGACGAGCGCCTCGCGCAGGAGCTTCTCGCGGACGAGAAGGAGCGCGCCGAGCATCTCATGCTCGTGGATCTGGGGCGGAACGACGTTGGCCGCGTCGCCCGGTACGGCACCGTGCGCGTCACCGATTTCATGATCATCGAGACATATTCGCACGTGCTGCACATGGTCAGCGAGGTGCGCGCGGCGGTGCGTCCCGACGTGACGCTTCTGGGCGCGCTGCGCGCTACCTTTCCAGCGGGAACCACGACGGGCGCGCCGAAGGTGCGAGCGATGGAGATCATCGACGAGCTCGAACCCGAGCGCCGCGGTCCCTACGCGGGAACGGTGGGCTATATCGCGGCCGACGGCGGCCGGATGGACCTGGCGATTACCATTCGCACATGCGTGATCGCCAACGGCGTCGCATCCGTGCAGGCGGGCGCCGGCATCGTGCACGATTCCGTTCCCGCCCGGGAATGGGACGAGACAGAAAGCAAAGCGGACGCGATGCTGACGGCGATCGGGAGGATTCGTCGCCGCTAGGCAGGAGGCGCGCCCGATTCCATATTCCTCCGCACTCATGCGCTTCAAGCTGACCAGCGCGGACAATCAGACCTTCGAGCTCAAGAACGGCGTCACGCAAGTCGTGGGACGCGCGCCGACGAGTGATATCCCGGTCTTCGATCCGACGATCTCGCGGCGCCACGCCGAGCTGACGGTGTCGGACCGCGGCGTCGAGGTTCGCGACCTCGCCTCGAGCAACGGCACCTTCCACAACGGCTCGAAGATCGAGAACTGCACTCTGTCCGTGGGCGACACGATCACCTTCGGCAAGGTCGCCTTCAAGCTGCAGCCGATCGACGCCGCGCCGCCGCCCGTCATCGGCGAGCGGCCGACCGGCGGAGCGACGATCGTGCGGCAGCTGCCCCTCAAGAACACGCCGGGAAGCGCTTTCGCGTCGATCAAGTCGGGTGAGCAGGCAGCTTTGCTGTCGGCGCAGGAGAAGGTCGAGCAGAAGCTCAAGACGCTGCTCGAGGTCTCCACGGAGCTCGGACGAGCGATCGACACCGACGCGATCCTCAAGAAGATCGTGGAGCAGGCGTACCAGATCCTCACGGTGGACCGCGTCGCGATTCAGCTGATGGACGACAGCAACCAGCTGGTGACGAAAATTTCGCGTGACAAGCGCGGCGCCGAGCAGCAGCGTGCCGTCCCGCAATCGATCGCGCGCGCGGCGATTCAGGATCGCATCGCCATCCTCTCGGAAAACGCCGGCGAGGACCAGCGCTTCGGCGGGCAGTCGATCCTCATGCAGCAGGTTCGCTCGGCGATCTGTGTTCCGCTCATGGGCGGTGGAACGGAGGATCGGGTGGTGGGCGTCCTCTACGTGGACAACGTATCCGCCGCACACCGATTCAGTCAGGAGGATCTCGACTATGTGGTCGCGTTCGCCGGCATCGCAGCAGCGTCGATCGAGAACCGGCTGAACACCGAGCGCCTTCGTCGGGAGGAGGCGGCGCGCAGCAATTTCGAGCGATACTTCACGCCGCAGCTCGCGAAGCGAATCGCCAGCTCCGAAGGCGCCACGCGCCTGGGCGGCGACAAGCGCGAGGTCACGGTGCTGTTCTCGGATATTCGCGGGTTCACGGCGTTGTCCGAAACGATGCCTCCGAGCGAGATGGCCACGCTGCTCACCGACTATTTCACGGAGATGGTGGAGTGCGTGTTCCGCAACGAGGGCACGCTCGACAAGTTCATCGGCGATGCGGTCATGGCGCAGTGGGGGGCGCCCATCGGCAGCGAACAGGATCCGGACAAGGCAATGCAGGCGGCGATCGAGATGATGAGCGAGCTCGATAAGCTCAACAAGCAGTGGAAGAAGGAAAAGCGGCCGCAACTGGAGATCGGCATCGGCCTGAATTACGGTGAAGCATTCGCGGGCAACATCGGCTCGGAGCGGCGCCTCGAGTACACGGTCATCGGCGACACGGTCAACACGGCGAGCCGCCTGTGCTCCGCCGCTGGTCCAGGCGAGATTCTCATCTCCGAGGACATGCGGAACGTCCTGAAGAAAAAGCCGAAGCTGAAGGAGATGCCGCCGATGGAGTTGAAGAACAAGACGCAGCCGGTCAAGGTCTACAAAGTCGTCATCTGATGCTTCCGCCGGGGTTCGAGCGACTGCTTCTCGCGCATGCGGTCGCCGTCGCTCGGGCAGATGTGGTTGCCGGTGTTCGCCGGGCGCTCGGCAACGTGGATGGCACGCGCGTGACGCTGCACGAGTACGCGGCCAGACATCCCGCGGCGCGGCTGCTGCACGGGCGCGGCTCCGCCTACGCGGTTCCGCTGCCACAAACGTCGTTTCGCGTCGTGATCCGCCACAACCGCCATGGCGGCGCGCTTGCCCGAATCACCCGTGACCTCTTCATCGCGCCTACCCGCGCGCCTTACGAGCTGGATGTTTCGCGGAAGCTCGCCGACGTGGGGGTGCCGACGCCGGAGGTCCTTGCGTACGCCCTGTATCCGCGAAGCGGGCTGCTGCAGCGCAGCGACGTGTGCTCGCGCGAGATTCCCGGCGGACGCGATCTCGCCCAGGTGCTGACCGGCGAGGGGCCCGCGGAGCGTCAGTCGGCGCTGCAGGCGACCGCGCGGCTGGTTGCGGCGATGTCACGCGCCGGCGCGCGGCATCACGATCTCAATGCCAAGAACGTTCTCATCGCCCAGGACCGGGCGTATCTGCTCGACGTGGACCGCGTGGCACTCGGTGTCTCTCCGGATGCCGCTTTTCGGGGCAACCTGGACCGGCTTGCGCGCTCACTCAGGAAGTGGCGCGACCGGTTCGGCGCGCGGGTATCGGAGCGCGATATTTCGAGTCTTGACGCCGCGGCGCGCGCCGCGACCCACTGACCATTACCGCAGCCGAACGTGTCCTTCCGCGCGGATTCACCCCTGGGCAGGGCGAACGAGCTCCTTCGCCGCATGAAGGCGCGCCAGTGGGAGCGGGCGGGTCGAGTCCCGCACGCGTACGGCTACAACGCTGCGCGCTGGTTCTCGCTGGAGCGCGACGTCGAGCGCGGCGACGAGCGGTACGGCTGGGATGCTGGCGGCTTCGACGAGCGCGCGGTGGAGTATCCCTGGATCTTCGCGCGGATGAAGACGCTGACACAACCGGGCGATCATATCCTCGACGCAGGTT
>JBOHTL010000304.1:0-10905 GCA_050733735.1 Gemmatimonadaceae bacterium | reverse complement strand
CGGTCGCCACGATCACGCCGCGGTCCAGCAGGCTCACGCGATTCGAGCTGAAGCCCACGTCCGACGACGAGCCGTACGAGCCGTACGCGACGAGATGCATCGGCGCCGTTCCGTCGCGCTCGACGTCATTCCGGTACACGAGCGAGATCGGCACCATGGTGCCGTCGCGCGCCTTCGCCCAGATGCGCTCGGACGTGTAGCGCGATCGGTCGTAGCCGCCGAGGACTTCAGTCTCCTTGAGCAGTGTGCTCTTGCGCGCGTTCATGTCGTAGTCGAACACGGAGCTCGGCGTCACGAGTGACTGGTAGCGATACCGCAGCACATTCGTGTTCCACTCGGCGAACGAGAGGCCGGCGCTGTACACCGGTTCGGGGAAGGCCAGCTTGTGCGTCTCGTTGGTACGCATGTCCGTGATCACGATCTGCGGCAGCCCGTTTTCGCGCTCGCTGCGCACCAGGTGATTCGCGAACAGCGTTACGCCGGTGAGCATGACGTCGGGGCGGTGCGGAACCAGCTCACGCCAGTTCGCCTCGCGCGGATCGGTGGCCGGGGCGGTGACCAGGCGGAAGTTGCGGCCCGTGTCGTTGACGCGGATGTAGAACTTGTCGCCGTGGTGATCCGCGCTGTACTCGCGGTTCTCCCTGCGCGGCGAAATCATCGTCCACTGGGACATCGGCTGGTACGCCGGCATGAAGTACTGCTCGTCGGACGTCAGGCTCCCGACGTGCATGAAGAGGTAGTGCTTGCTGCGTGAGCGGCCGACGTACGCGCTGAAGCGCTCGTCCTTTTCCTCGAAGAGGAGCGTGTGCTCGGGCGTGCCGAGCACATGGCGGTAGACCTGATACGACCGCTTGGTGACGGGATGCTCCACGGAGTAGAACAGCGTCTTGTTGTCGGCCGCCCAGACCACGGAGCGCACCCTCTCCGCATGCACGGGAACCAGATCGCCGCTGCGGAGATCCTTCACGCGTAGCACATACTGGCGGTAGCCGGTGGAGTCGAAGGAATACGCCAGGAGATTCGCGTCGTCGCTCACCTCATAGGCGCCGATCCCCATGAAGGTCTGGCCTTGTGCCATCGCGTTCACGTCGAGCGTGATCTGTTCCTGGGCAGTGAGCGACCCGCGCTTGCGCGCGAAGATGGGGTACTGCTGTCCTTCCACCGTGCGAGTGTAGTAGTGCCATCCGTTGTCGAGGTATGGCACCGACAGATCGGTCTGCTTGATGCGCGCGAGCATTTCCTGGTACAGGCGCTCGCGCAGCGGCGTCAGTGGCGCAAGCACCGCGTCGGCGTACGTGTTTTCGGCTTCCAGGTACGAGCGCACGGCCGGATCGGTCTTCACCTTGAGCCAGAAGTAATCGTCCCGGCGAATGTCGCCGTGAAGCGTGTCTGCGTGCGCTCGTTTTTCGGCCATCGGTACGGCGGGAACGGACTGTTGTGACACCTGCGCCGTGGCGCTCGATGCAACGAGCGCGAGCGCGGCGAAAGACAGATTCACTCTCATTGTGCTACACCTCTGGAGAAGAGATTGCGAGACACCAACATGAGGTTCGACGGCTTTTCCGCCAGTCGTCGCATGAACCACGCGTACCAGGCCTTGCCGTAGCTGATCAGGACGCGCGTTCTGACACCGGATTCGTCCAGCTGGCGCCGCCCGGCGTCCTGGATGCCATACAGCATCTGGATTTCGTACGAGGCATCCGGGACACCCAGCTCGCGCGCGTCGCCGCGAATGCGATCCACCAGCGGAACGTCGTGTGTGCCGAAGACGACCCGCGCACCTGCGAGAGAAGCACGCAGCAACGTCCGGGCGAGCTCGCGGTAACGCGCGTCGACCTCCGCGCGCGTCTGCAACGCGACCGGCGCACTCTCGCGGTACGCGCCCTTCACGAGCCTGATGTACGGTCGAAGCCCGAGAAGGCGGTCGACGTCGGCGGGCGTGCGATGGAGATAGGCCTGGAGGCACAGCGCAACGTGACCGGCGCCGCCGGCCAGCTGCTCGTAGGCGTGCACCGTGGACTCCACGTACGGCGACGACTCCATGTCGAGCGCGAGCATCGAGCCGCTGTCCGCGACCAGCCTGCACAGAATGCGCACGCGGTCGAGCGCGCGGTCGCGATGCATGTCCCAGCCGAACTGCGTCAGCTTGATCGACACGTGCGCTTTGGCGCCCATGGGTTTCAGCGCGGCGATCAACCGTTGGTACTCGGCCAACGTGTCGTCCGCCGCAGATTCGGTGGTCACGTTCTCGCCGAGATACGTGATGATCACAGGGGTTCCTTCGGCCTGGATCGCTCGCGTCGCGGTGAGCGCGTCGTCGATGGTTTCGCCGGGCATGAACCGCGAGACGAGGGGACGCATCGCGCCGCTGGAGCGAACGACGCGTTCCAATCGCGGATTCTGCGACGCCCACAGCAACGCCGACCGGAGCATCGACATCAGGGCGTCGGGAGGGGGCTCCACAGCGCGCCCAGGTGCGCGATGATGGCCGCGTAGACCTGGATGCCGTCGAACAGGTTTTGCAGTCGGAGATTCTCGTTGGCGGCGTGCTGGTTGTTGTCGTGATTCACCATGGGAACCGTGATCAGCGGCGCCCCCAGCACCTCCGTGAACTGGTAGAGCGGAAGACTCCCGCCGGATGTGGGAACCACGATCACGCGACCACCGGTCCCCAGCTCGGTCGCGCGAAGCACGGCGCGCGCTGCAGGGCTCGACATGTCCGAGCGTGACGCCGGGTAACCCTCCTCCCAGGTCATCTTGACGATCGCGGGATGGGCGCGGCGTTCTTCCTCGATGGGATCACGACGCACGATATGGAATCCCTGCCCGCGGACGTGCGCTTCGACGAGCGCTCGGACACGGGCGGGCTGCTGCCGCGGCACCAGCCGGAAATCGATCGAAGCACGCGCCATCGTGGGAACCGCGTTCGCGGCAAGCCGCTCGACGCCGCCGCCCTGGATGCCTCGCACGTTGAGGGCGGGAAGCATGATGCGCTCCATGAGTCGCGCGTTGTCCGCTTCGGTGCGGGAGAGCTGCAGCTCGGCGCGCAGCGCCGAATCGGCGGCAGGCGCGGCGGCGATCGCGTCACGCTCCGCGCGCGTCGGCGGCGCCACGTCGTCGTAGAATCCGTCGATCAGAATGAGGCCGTCGCGGTCGCGCATGCTCGCGATGAGATGCGACATCGCCACGAGCGGATTCGGCGCCCAGTTTCCATAGTGACCGCTGTGCAGGGCGCGCACGGGCCCATACGTCGCCAGCTCCACGCCGACGACGCCGCGGACGCCGAAGGACACCTGTTGTCGCCGCGATTGATGGACGGGTCCATCGCCGAAGATCCAGAGGTCCGCGGCGAGCACATCCCGGTGCCGCGTCAGCGCTTCACGCAGGTGATCGGAGCCCGCCTCTTCCTCTCCCTCGAAGTAGAATTTCAGGTTCACGCTCGGCGCAATCCCGGCGGCGCGGAGCGCGTCGAGCGCGGTGAGGAACGCGACGATGGGGCTTTTGTCGTCGCTCGCGGACCGCGCGTACAGCCGCCATTCCCCCTGCAGCGCACCGGGTTGGCTCGGCAGTGGAACCACGCTGCCGCCGCGCTCGAGCATCCCGCTTCGCAGCGTCGGTGACCACGGCGGGGATGCCCACTGTGTCGTGTCCACCGGCTGGCCGTCGTAGTGCGCGTAGAACATGATCGTGCGCGTCGCGTTCGGTGATCGCAGCTCACCGAAGACGGCGGGAGGGGCGCCCGGCGTCTCGAGCAGGCGCGCACGTGCGCCGCGACGCTCGAGCATGCTGACGAGAAGCGCCGCATTGCGTCTGATGTTGACGGAATCGCTGGCGAGGTTCGGGATGGCGAGCAGGGCGCCGAGCTCGCGAAGGATCTCGATGTCATGCGCCTGCCGGTAGGCGCTGACCGCGGCGCGAACGCGCTCTCCGTCCTGTGCGGCGACTGCGCGCGTTGGCAACAGCAGCATGAGCGCGCCCGTGGCCAGTCCCCACGGTCGGGTCCGGAAAATCATCCAATCATGCTATCACCGGGGCGGCAATGGCGTGAGGCCATTCCTCGGCTTGTGACCGGCCTTTCGGCGGGCACGGTCGGTGCTGAACAGACCGCCAGCGAAAAAAATGCCCCGCGGTCAGCGGAGCACGAGATCAGAGGCGCGGGCCGGAATCGAACCGGCGTATAGGAGTTTTGCAGACTCCTGCCTTACCACTTGGCTACCGCGCCGGAGAACTCCCAAGTTATTCCAGAATCAGCACTTTCTCAAGGAATGGCGATCCCCGGCGCACATCAGGTACCGCGCGACGACCGCGCGACGAGATCGGAACAGGAACGCCGCGGCAGCGTAGATACCCGCGGCCGCGCGCGGCTGTTCTGGGACCTCGTTTTCGCCGTCGTCCGCGGCAGCGGCCGCATCGCGAAGAACTTCTACGCCACATTCGGCATCATTCTCAGCGTGGGAGCGGCCGTCGCGCTGGGAGGCACCTATCTCTTCGCGGAATTCGCGGGGCACGTCAGCAGCGGCAGAACGCAGGTTTTCGACGACGCCGTACTTCGGTGGGTCGCGCAGCAGCGCACGCCAGCCCTCGAGCCCGTGGCGCTCGAGATCACCTTCCTCGGCACCGGCACCGTCGTGATCGCGCTCGTCGCGGTAAGCGGCATGTTTCTCTGGCTGTCGAATCACAAATACTCGGCGGTGCTGCTTCTGGTCTCGACCATCGGCGGAATCGTTCTCAATAATCTGCTCAAGGTCGGATTCGGTCGGCCGCGACCCCAGATTGTCGACTGGGGGACGCACGTCGTGAGCTGGTCCTTCCCGTCCGGCCATGCCATGAGCGCCGCGGTCGTGTACGGGACCGTCGCGTATCTCGCGGCCAGATTGCAGCGGCGACGATTGCATCGCGTGCTCACCATGTGTGCGGCGGTCATTCTCATCCTGCTCATCGCCGCCAGCCGGGTGTACCTCGGCGTCCACTACCCCTCGGACGTGCTTGCCGGCATCATCATCGGCCTGGCGTGGGCGGCATTCTGCATGGCAGTGCTGGAAGCCATCCAGGTGTACGCGCGGCGACGTGCGCCGCGCGTGCTCGCGCATGAGGAACCGGCGCCGCGCGACCTTGCGTAGCCGGTCGAAAGAGCGAACAGTACCGTGACCTCTCCCGGGAGAAAATTCGTGATGTCCTTCCGCAGTGGCATGCGCGTCCTTGCGGCGCTCGCAGTGCTCACCGCCGGCTGCCGCTTACTGCGCCCGATCCCCGAAAACCCAGAGAACGAGCCGGTCGCCGAGGCACAGCCGCAGCCAGTGGAGGCGGCCCCGACTCCCGCGCCCTCCGCCACCGTTTCAGCGCCGCTTCCGGAGCGTGTCGGCAAGCTCGGCGATGGCAACATCGCCGCGATGCTGTTGGCGTCGAACAACACCGACATCAGCTACGCCCGGCTGGTGCCGTCGCGAGCCCTGCGCGACGACGTGAAGGCGTTCGCCCAGCGAATGATCACTGATCACCTCGGCGTGAACGCCCTGCTCCACGAGATGCTGGCGAGGATCGAGCTCGCCCCGGACGACAACATGGCGAGCCTGGACCTGCGTGACGAGTCCGCCGAACGGCGCGAGGCGATGCGCGATCTCTCGGATTTCGCCTTCGATTCCGCCTACATCACCAATGAAGTGTCGTACCACCGGCGTTTCCTTGCGTCGCTCGACAACATCATGATTCCCGCGGTCCGGAACGCCGAGCTGAAATCGTTGCTGACCAGTGTGCGGCCGGCGGTGGCGGCCCACCTGGCGCACGCCGAGCAGGTGTGGGCGAACGTGATGGCGCGCCGCTGACCGTCGGTCAGACTGGGCATCATCATTGCCGCTCCCGCGAAGGAGGTGAAGCGAGCAGTCCGGGTCGTGCAGGTGGCGTCGCAATTGCCAGTCTTGCACAAATTGGCAATCAGATTTGCGTTTTTGACGCTAATTTCCCAAGTTTGACAGTCAATTCGTGCATGTTTTGCACGTCTTTCAGTACATCAAACAGCGCCGAGGCCGCAATCGCATGCCCGCCAAAACCGTGCAGAGCCGTAAGAACGTCACGAAGGAGCTGGTGAGTCGCACTCCAAAAACGCCACCCGCGATCATGCAGAACGGACAGCCCGCGCGCGTCTCCGATTACTTCGGGGTCAACACCTTTGGTGTGCGCCAGATGCGCGACAAGCTGCCGCGCGACACCTACGAAAAGCTCCTGGCGGCAGTGCGACAGGGAAAAAAGCTCGACGTCGACATTGCTGCGCGTATCGCCCAGGTCGTCAAGGAATGGGCGATTGGCCGTGGGTGTTCGCACTTCACGCACTGGTTCCAGCCTCAGACCGGCCTGACCGCCGAGAAGCACGACGCGTTTCTGTCGTTCGACGATGGCTCGCCGATGGAATCGTTCAGCGCGTCGCAGCTCGTGCAGGGAGAGCCGGACGCGTCGAGCTTCCCGTCAGGTGGACTGCGCGCGACGTGGGAAGCTCGCGGTTACACGGCGTGGAATCCGGCGAGCCCGGTGTTCATCGCGGAGTGGGCCGGCGTCAAGACGCTGTGCATCCCGACCGTCTTCGTCGGGTACAACGGTGAGGCGCTCGACGAGATCACGCCGCTGCTGCGCAGTTCGGACGCGCTGAGCGCAAAGGCCATCGAGCTTCTGGGCCTGATCGGCGACAAGAATGTGTACCGCGTGTATACGACACTTGGCCCGGAGCAGGAGTACTTCCTGATCGACCGCGCGCACTTCGCGCTGCGTCCCGATCTCGTGATGTCAGGCCGCACCCTGCTCGGCGCGCCCCCCCCAAGGGGGCAGCAGCTCGAGGACCATTATTTCGGTGGGATTCCCGAGCGAATTCAGGCATGTATCGCCGAAGTCGAGAACGAGCTGTACAAGCTCGGCGTCCCGATCGTCACGCGGCACAACGAAGTCGCGCCCAGCCAGTTCGAGATGGCGCCGCGTTTCGAGGAGACCGACGTCGCCACCGACCACAACCAGCTCGTCATGGCGACGCTGCGGCGTGTGGCGCTGCGCCACGACCTGCAGGCGCTGCTGCACGAGAAGCCGTTCGCCGGCATCAACGGCTCCGGCAAGCATTGCAACTGGTCGATGTCCATTGCGGCCGACGATCACGAGCTCGATGGCGTCAATCTCCTGAAGCCCGGACAGACCCCGCATCAGAACATCCGCTTCCTCGTTTTCCTGGCGGCGGTGCTCAAGGGAGTGCACAAGCACGCCGGTATGCTCCGCGCTGGCATCGCCTCCTCCGGCAACGAGCACCGGCTCGGCGCGAATGAAGCGCCGCCGGCGATCATCTCCGTGTTCATGGGTGACATGCTGACGGACATGATCGACTCGATCATTCACGAGAAGGGGAACGTCAGCGCCGAAGAGGAGATGATGAAGCTCGGTGTCGCGCGCATTCCGGAGATCAAACGCGACACGACGGATCGCAATCGGACGTCGCCGTTCGCGTTCACGGGCGCGAAGTTCGAGTTCCGCGCTGTCGGCTCGTCGCAGTCCATCGCGTTCCCCGTCGCGCTACTCAATGCCGCCGTGGCGGAGGCCATTGCCGAGATCACGGACGATCTGCGCGCGGAGCTGAAGAAGACCGAGAAGGTGGACGACGCCGTGTTCAAGGTCGTTCGCCGCGTGTTCAAGGAGACGACGCCCGTTCGCTTCGAGGGGAACAACTACTCCGAGGAATGGGTGAAGGAAGCCGCGAAGCGCGGCCTGCCGAACCTCAAGCGCACGCCCGAGGCGCTCGCGCAGCTGGCCACCAAGCAGTCCAGAAAATGCCTGGTCGGGCTCGGCATTCTGACGGACGAGGAGCTCGAATCACGGTATCACGTCCGCCTCGAGCGCTACATCAAGGACATCATGATCGAGCTGCACACCATGCGCGAGATGGTGGATACGCTGGTCCTGCCGGCGGCGTTTTCGTACTCGTCGCAGCTCATCGAGACCGTCGCGCGCGCGAAGTCGGCTCGGATCGCCGCGGTTCCGCAGCTGGAGGCCGCGAACCGGCTGCACAAGCAGATCAGGGAATTGCAGAAGCATCGCGTGACGCTCGAAAAGGCGATTACGAAGGCCGAGTCGATGCATGAGAGTCTCGAAGGATGCGCCGCGTTCCTGACCAGTCAGGGTGCCGCCGCCATGGCGAGTGTGCGTGCTGCGTGTGACGCCCTCGAAGTCATGATCGACGACGACTGCTGGCCGCTGCCCAAGTACCGGGAGATGCTTTTCCCGGTCTGAAGCTTGCGGCTGGTGACCGTGGCCACCGTTCGCCAGGTTTAGCAGCGGTGGCACGGCCCGGCGGGCGCCGGTGACGGCGCTCGCCGGGCCTTCTGCTTTCGAGAGGTGTCGTATGCGTCGCACGAGCTCACGCATCGTGTTCGTCGTGTCCTTTGCCACCACCATCCTGACCGGCGCCTGTAGTGACGGCACCGCCACCCCCGATGAAAACTTCACGCTGGCCCTGTCCACCACGTCGCTGACGCTGGCGCAGGGCGCGAGCGAGCAGGTGTCGCTGACCATCCAGCGCGACAATTTCGAGAAGCCGATCGCGCTGTCGGCGGAGGGACTGCCGCCGGGCGTGACCGCGACGTTCGGCGCGAGCACCCTTCCCGCGGCTTCGTCCGCGACCACCATGAATGTCACGGTCGCCGGGAACACCGCGCCGACGACCAGTGCGTCATTCACCGTTCGCGCGGTGGGTGAAGGCGTCGCTGACCAGACGCAGACAGTCACGCTGAGCGTGGGCGTCACCGGCACGTATACGCTGGGGCTGCTCGAGCCGGAACTGAGCGTGGCCCAGGGCGGCGGCGGAAACGCCACGGTGCTGGTCACGCGCAGCGGTGGCAACGCGGGTGACGTGTCCTTGTCGGTCGGAACGCCGCCCGCGGGGGTGACAGCAACCTTTGCGCAAGCCACGACCACGAGCGGCGCGGCTGCCCTCATCATCACCGCGTCGGCGAGTGTCGCAGCCGGCACCTACCCCATCACGATCACCAGCTCGTCGCCCGGGCACACGCCGAACCAGACGGCACAGCTGTCGCTGCAGGTGGGCTCCCCACCATCAACGTCCAGCGCGACCATTCGGCTGTCGTGTTCTTCACTGGCCTGGTTCGCGTTTCGTAATGAAGGCTACCTCTGGCAGCAGGGAACGCCGACGGGAGGTGCGTATACGTTTCAGGCGACGGATCGGGTCGCAATCGCCTACGTGTTCGGCGCGGGGCAGGGATCTCTGCTGATCGTAGAGCATCTCACACGGGCAGAACTGGACGCGCTGGCGGATCTCGACTGCGGCGGCACGCGCTCGTACACCGGTTCCGTGGCAGGACTGTCCGCCGGACAATCGGCGCTGGTGTCGATGGGAAGTGTTGGTCCGGAGTTGGTTGATGCCGGCAATTCCGGATTCGAGTTGTCCAACCTGAACGAGGCGATGCTCGATCTCGTGGCAACACGAGGAATCCTCACGGAGGTGGGACCCGATCAGTTTTTCACGCCGGATCGGGTCATTCTCCGGCGCGACATCGATCTCCCGAGCGGGTCCAGCATTCCCGTGCTGGACTTCACGGCATCCGAGTCGTTTGCGCCGGCCACCACGACGCTGACCATCGCTGGTACGCAGGCAGGCGAACAGCTCATCCTGCAGCACCTCTTCGAGACGGCGACGACCGACGTCGGCTTCCTCCAGCTCAGCGGACCAACGGGCAGCACCACCACGTTGTCCTCCGTGCCAGCTGACAAGCTGGTGTCCACGGACCTGCATGAATTGCTGGTCCAGGCGTTCCAATCGACGGGCCTCGCAGGGCGCCTCTTGATCGACTACGCGACCGCGCCCATGGATAGAACCGTGACACTCGGACCTCCCATCGCCGCGCCGTCGGTGACGACGCTGACCACGGCGCCCTACGTCCGGCTTCGCGCCACGGTGCCCGTGCAGGCGGAATATCCGGGGATGATGCAAGTCACGTTGCGCCAGTTCACGCTCGGGGGACAAAACCGTGTGATTCTCGCTGTCACCGCGGGTTATCTCGCGGGGGCGGCCACCTGGGACATTACCGTCCCCGAGATGACCGGGACATCCGGCTTTGACGCCAACTGGATGATGACGCCAGGCAGCTTCGACGTCCTGGTGGAAGCGATCTCGGACATCGCTCTGATCTATCGCGGTGTCCCCGCCGCGGGGCTCACACATCGCATAGCGTATCAGCAGCAAGCGGCGCAGTCGGGCGCCGCTCTGCGCGCTGGAGCCTCACGAGGCCCTGGCCGTCGGATACCCACCGCCTTTTCTCGCACGCGCCTGCCTCCCGAGCCTCAGTATTTCAGGAGGTAGTTCTCCAGCTCCCAGTCCGTCACCTGGGTGATGTAATCGCGCCACTCCTGGTGCTTCGCCTCCAGGAAGTGGCGCGTGACGTGTTCGCCCAGCGCGGCGGTGATCACCGGATCCTTCTCGAGGTCGCCGAGCGCCTCCTCCAGATCGTGCGGCAGGTCGTCGATCCGCAGCCGTCGGCGCTCGCGGTGGCTCATCTCCCAGATGTTCTCGTTCACAGGCTCGCGCCAGTCGGCGTTCGTGGCGACCCCTTCGAGTCCCGCGGCGAGCATCACCGCCAGCGCGAGATAGGGGTTGGCCGAGGGATCCGGCGAGCGTAATTCCACCCGCGTTCCCGCTCCGCGACGCTCCGGCACGCGGATCAGTGGTGAGCGATTTCTCATCGACCACGCCACGTTCACCGGCGCCTCGAATCCCGGAACGAGCCGCTTGTACGAGTTCACCAGCGGGTTGGTGATGGCGCACATGCCGCGCGCGTGCTGCAGCAGCCCGCCGATGTAGTGCAGGGCCACCTTCGACAGCTCCCACTGCGCCTTCCTGTCCCAGAAGGCGTTGTCCCTGCCGCG